>DATIEU010000591.1:0-5429 GCA_035455565.1 Steroidobacteraceae bacterium
GGGGTACTTCCCGCTCGATCCGCGAGCCGGCCTTTCACCTGCGGCCATTGCCGGCTGTGAGCAGCTCGACATCGTCTGCCTGGACGATATCGATCACGCGGCGGGCTCCACCGAGTGGGAAAGTGCGCTCTTCAGCCTATACAACGCGCTGCTCGAGCAGCAGCACAGCGTGGTGATCGCGGCGTCGGTACCTCCGGCGAATCTTCGCTGGCAACTGGCCGATCTCGCCTCGCGCATGACTGCCGCCCTCGTCCTGGCGCTGCGCCCGCTGCAGGAGCGCGAGCAGCTCGCGGCGCTCACGCTGCACGCCAGCGCTCGAGGACTCGAACTGCCGGAGGACACCGCGAACTACCTGATGACGCGCTTCCCGCGCGACTTGCGGTCGCTCTGTGGGTTACTTGACACGCTCGATACCGCCTCGCTCGCGGCACAACGGCGCCTCACGGTTCCCTTCATCAAGCAGGTGATCGACGAGCGCGAGGCGTCAGGGTGAGCGCGCTCGCGTGCTCGCATCGCTCGCAAGCCGCAATGCCAGGCTCGCCACGCGCTGCCCCAGCGTCTGCGCCAGCGACTTTTCGTCCTCGGTGAGCTGCACCTGCGCCTCGTTACCGGCGACGTGACTCGCGCCGTAAGGGCTGCCGCCCGCGCGGGTGCTCATCAGTGCCGGCTCCGTGTACGGAATGCCCACGATGTACATGCCGTGATGCAGGAGCGGTAGCATCATGGAGACCAGGGTCGTCTCCTGACCGCCGTGCATCGATTGCGTGGAGGTAAAAACACCGGCGGGCTTGCCGGCGAGCACGCCACTCAACCAGAGCGAGCCGGTGCCGTCGAGGAAATGCTTGAGCGCTGCCGCCATGTTGCCGAAACGCGTGGGCCCGCCCAGCACCAACCCGGCGCAGGACTCGAGGTCGGCGTGCGTGGCATAGGGTGCGCCCTGGTCGGGAATCTGAGGCGCCTGGCGCTCGGTCACCGGCGCGACCGCCGGCACGGTCCGCAGCCGGGCTCGCGCGCCGGCTGCCTCGATGCCCCGGCAGACCTGGCGTGCCAGCTCGGCCGTGGCGCCTTTGCGCGAATAATACAAAACGAGAATGTCGGTCACTTGGAACTCCCCTTGCTCGCAGCGTCCCTGCAACACCGGCGCGCGGTGCGCGCTGCGGAGCGGCCATGGCAGGGCACGCGACAGAATTCTGAATGACCGCGCGGCTTGACGCCTGCGTACCCTGTTGTTAGCGTCAATTGTCGCATCCCCTCACAACTAGAAACATGCGCACGTCTCTTGCAGGACACGGCGCCGCCCTGATCGCGACGGCGTTACTGGCACTTGCCGGCTGTGCCGGCGCGCCCGTGCAGCAAATGAGCGATGCGCGCCAGGCCATCAACGCCGCCAAGGCCGCGGGTGCGGCTGACACCGCGCCGGAACCCCTAGCGCAGGCCACCGAGTCGCTGGCGAATGCCGAACAGGCCCTGCAACGTCACGACTACCGCACGGCGCGACGCAAGGCCGAGGAAGCGCATGCCCAGGCGGTGACCGCACTCAACCTGGCTTCGAAAGCCACGCGGCCTTGAGCGCCCCGCGGGTTTGCCGGCGCTGCCTCGTCTCGGGCCGCGTGCAGGGTGTTTTCTATCGCGCGACCGTCGCGCGCCGGGCACGCGAGCTCGGGATCGACGGCTATGCGCGCAATCTTCCCGACGGACGCGTGGAAGTGCTGGCCTGCGGGCCAGCTGCCGCGCTCGAGTCCTTCATGGTGGCGCTGTGGGCTGGTTCGACATCGTCCAGAGTGAGCGACGTCGCCACCGAAGAAGTGGCGGAGCCGGGTGAGTCAGCAAGGGGATTCGCGACGCGCTGAGACAGGATGACCTGCGGTCGCGCTAACTGCGCCAGCGCGAAGTCCAGCGCGTGATGACGAGATCCGGATATTCGCGCCGGCCGACGCTGCCGTTGTAGCGCGCCAGGGCCTTGCGCACGTCGCGCTTCTCGCGATCGTAGTAGTACTTGAGGATCGCACAACCCATGCGGATGTTCGGCTGCACCTGCATGAGCTGGTGACGCTTCATGCCCAGCTGCTCCGGCCAGAACGGCATCACCTGCATGAGACCCTGGGCGCCCGCCGAGGACACCGCCCAGCGGTTGAAACTGCTCTCGACATCCATGACAGCGAGCACGAGCTCGGCGGGGAGCTCGGCCTGGCGCGACTCGCAGTAGGTGTGCCTGAGGATCGCGACGCGCTCGGTGTGATCCTTCACGTAGCGTCGCAGGCGAGGCTCCATCAGCTTGTACCAGACCTCGGCGTCGTACTTGTCGGGGAAGCACTCGCCCGCCTTGATGGCCTCGGCGACGACGGCTTTGAGCTCCGGATCGAGCTGGCGATCGGCGAGGGCAGGGCGCGCGCCCATCAGGATGAGCACCAGCGCGAGCGGCGCCACGCGCAGCGCCCGCTGGCAGGAATCAACCGGACTGGATGCGCCCACGCAGGAACGCCAGCGCCTCGCCGGCCGGGAAGTTGATCGACTCGGTCGCGCGCCGGTGCCGATACTCGAGCTGTTGCGCTTCGAGTCCGCGCTCCGCCACGACGATGCGGTGAGGAATGCCGAGGAGCTCCGCGTCAGCGAACTTCACGCCGGGACGCGCATCGCGATCGTCATACAGCACCTCGATACCCGCGGCGCGCAGCTCTTCGTACAGCCGCTCGCTCACTTCGCGAACGCGCGCCGATTTCTGCAGATTGAGCGGCACCAGCACGACCTGAAAGGGTGCTATGGGATCGGGCCAGATGATGCCGCGCTCGTCGTGGTTTTGCTCGATAGCCGCAGCCACCACGCGCGTGACGCCGATGCCGTAGCAGCCCATCGCCATGCTGATCTCGCGACCCTGTTCGTCGAGCACGCGTGCGTTCATGGCGTCACTGTACTTGCGGCCGAGCTGAAAGATGTGACCGACTTCTATGCCGCGCGCAATCGCGAGCTTGCCGCGCCCGCTCGGGCTCGGATCACCGGCGACCACGTTGCGCAGGTCGACGGCCTCGGGCTCGGGCAGATCCCGGCCCCAGTTGACGCCGGTGAGGTGGGCATCTCGCTCGTTCGCGCCGCACACGAAGTCCGCGAGCTGCGCTGCGCTGTGGTCCGCATAGACGCGAATCTTGAGGCCAACCGGGCCGACGAACCCGGGTTCGCAGCCACTCGCCTGCGCCACGCGCTCGGCGGCGGCCATGCGCAATGGACGCGCGATTCCGGGGAGCTTCTGCGCCTTGACCGCATTCAGCTCATGATCGCCGCGCACCACGCAGGCGACGACCTCGCCGTCGCTGCCCTCGACCAGCAGTGTCTTCAAGCACTGGCTGGGTGGCACCTTGAGAAACGCGCTGACCTGCTCGATCGTGCGTGCGCCGGGCGTTGCGACGCGCTTCATGGGCTGGCTCGCTTCCGGGCGCGGCTCACGCGGCGGCAGCGCCGCCGCCATCTCTAGATTGGCGGCGTACTCATCGCCGTCGGAGAACACGATCGCGTCCTCGCCGGAATCCGCCAGCACGTGAAATTCCTGCGACGCGCTGCCGCCAATGCTGCCGGGGTCCGCCTGCACGGCGCGGAACTTCAGGTTCAGGCGCGTGAAGATGCGCGAGTAGGCGTCGTACATCGCGCGATAGCCCTCGGCGAGCGAGGCGTCGTCGATGTGGAACGAGTACGCGTCTTTCATCAGGAACTCGCGCGCGCGCATCACGCCGAAGCGCGGGCGGATCTCGTCGCGGAACTTGACCTGGATCTGGTAGAAGTTGACCGGTAACTGCCGGTAGCTGCGCAACTCGCGGCGCGCGATGTCGGTGATGACTTCTTCGTGCGTCGGCCCGTACACGTAGGGACGCTGGTGACGATCCTCGAAGCGCAGCAGCTCCGGCCCGAATTGTTCCCAGCGGCCCGATTCCTGCCACAACTCGCCCGGTTGAACGGTCGGCATCCACAGCTCGAACGCGCCAGCGCGATTCATCTCCTCGCGGATGATGCGCTCGACCTTGCGCAGCACCATGAGCCCGAGGGGCATCCACGTGTACAGGCCGCCCGCCAGCCGGCGGATGAGTCCGGCGCGCAGCATGAGCTGGTGGCTCACGAGCTCGGCGTCGGCGGGAACTTCCTTGAGCGTATTGATCGGAAACGATGACAGCCGCATGCCACTTATCTTACCCGTTATTGTGCGGTCCTCCCCCCGCGACCTATGATGCGCGCGCCTATGGAAGACCCCGTCTCGCGAGCGCCCGTTCGTCGCGGCATTTACCTGTTGCCCAACCTGATCACCACCGGGGCACTGTTCGCGGGTTTCTACGCCATCGTGGCGGCGATCGACGGCAACTTCGAGCGCGCGGGCGTAGCCGTGTTCGTGGCAATGGTGTTCGACGGGCTCGACGGCCGCGTGGCGCGCTGGACGAGCACCGAGAGCGCCTTCGGCAAGGAATACGACAGCCTCTCCGACATGGTGTCCTTCGGCCTGGCGCCCGCGATCGTCACTTACCAATGGGGCGTCGCTCGTATCACCGAGTACGGCGCCGTGTGGGGTCGCACGGGTTGGCTCGCAGCGTTCTTCTTCGCCGTCGCGGCGGGCCTGCGACTGGCGCGTTTCAACACGCGTGCTACTGTCGACAAGCGCTTCTTCGAGGGGCTGCCGAGTCCCTCCGCCGCGGCCGTCGTGGCCGCGTTCGTGTGGTTCTCGAGCGAATGGCGCGAGCCGGGGCTCGTCGGCCTCATCGTCGCCTTCGTCGTGACGGCGCTCGCAGGCGCGCTGATGGTAAGCCGCTTCAGCTATTACAGCTTCAAGGAGATCAACCCAGGCGGACGCATTCCCTTTGCCTACATCGCGCTCGTGCCGCTAACGTTCGTGCTGATCGCGATCAAGCCGCCGGTGGTGCTCTTCACGCTCTTCAGTATGTATGCGCTCTCGGGTCCGGTGTGGTGGCTGTTCGGCGGACGCCGAAGCGCAAACGCCGTCCAGGCCCTGCCCCCGCCCGATAGCGACGATACCGATGTGAGACAAGGCTGATGGGCTCGCGCTACGCCGATCATCTCGCCCAGCTCGAAGTGCAGTGCTACGCGTTGCGCGATAGCGCAACCGAGGAGCAACCGCTGGTGACGGCGGCGGAGCCGATCGTCGCAGCTCCGCCAGCGATCGTGGCACGCGCCGGCACCGTCGACATCCCGCTCATGGACTGGGCAACGTTGCGCGCGACGGTCGCGGGCTGCACGCGTTGTGGTCTCGAGAAGACGCGCACGCAGACGGTGTTCGGCGTGGGCGATCCCAACGCGGACTGGCTGGTGATCGGCGAGGCGCCGGGCGCAGACGAGGATGCGCAGGGCGAGCCGTTCGTCGGCCGCGCCGGACAGCTCCTCAACAGCATGCTGAAGGCGATCGGCCTCGAGCGCTCGCAGGTCTACATCGCCAACAT
>DATIEU010000592.1:0-2272 GCA_035455565.1 Steroidobacteraceae bacterium
GCGGAGTTGCCCTTGAGCGGGCCATACGCGGGGACATCGACGGGACCATGCCCTTCGAGGTCTTCCTTGATCGCGACGCCGCGCAGCACGTCAGCGAACGTCCCGCGCAGAGCGCGAGCGCGCGCCTTGTAGCCGAGCATGTCGGTCGGGTACTGGGCCCACGGGCCTTGCTTGCCCCAGAGCCCCGCGCGCTGTGCGTCAGCGACCGAGAAGAACGCTTCGGTGGGCTCCTCTTCGCCGACGCGCCACACGCGGCACACGGCGGTCAGTTCGCCCTTCTTCATCGCCGAAGCGATGCCGGCGGACGCGACGCGGTTGCCCGCGCCATCCACGAAGAACTCGTTGCAAGACTTGAGCAGGCCCGACGCGCGAACGAGCGCGAGCGGAGCCTGGCCCCAGAGCGTCGGGCGACCGTTCACGACGGCGATCTGGCCGAGCGCGGTGATCGGGTTCAGCCCGAGCTCCATCGCGTACAGGATGGCCGTGCCGACCTTCTCGGGCGTGTCGAAGTCCTTCGGCGCGAAGCCGGAAGCCTTGACCATCGCCGAGACGCGCGCGAGTTCGTCGAGGCTCTGGATTCGGAGCCCGCGGTCCCCCACGGTGACGGCGGTACGTTGCGGAGGCGGAGGCGGCATCTTCACGTCTACGGCTTGGCCGGGTTCTTGGGTGCTCACGACTTCTTCCCCTTGCTCACGGTGCAGTTGGTGTAGCTGTACGCCGCGCGCTGCTGCGCCGGCACGTTGACCACCGAGCGGCGGATCGTCCACCCGTTCGGCAGCTTGGCGACCTTCGCCTCGCCGACCGCTTGCAGGATCTTGGCTTGGCGTTCGTCGGCTTCTTCGGTCAGCTTCTTGGCTTCCTTGCGAAGCGCGTCGCGCTCGATCACGAGAGCGGCCACGTCTTCGCCGAGCGAAACCTCGACGCCTTCCTTCACAGGGTAGGAGGCCTTCAGTGCGTCGAGGTCGTCACCCGTGGCCGGCGGGGCTTCGTCACGCTCGAGCCAGCCGAGGAAGCGCTCGCCGACCGTGCGGAGCTGATCCATCGGGAAGCTCTCGCGCGTGAAGCGCCGAGGCTGGATCTTCTTGCGAGCCACGAGAGGAACGAGATCGCACCAGTCGAGCCCGGAGACGAAGAGCTGCGCGCCCACCTGGAACCAGGTGTGAGGCTCGATCTCGTCGTCGTCCACGTCCTCGTTGAAGAGCTGCGACCAGTCGCGTTTCTTGGCTTCCAGGCAGCCGTAGGAGCCACGCACGAGGTCGTAGCCGATGCCGTCGAGGGTGGCGCTGAATCGACCACACGCGCTCACCGCGAGCGGTTGGAAGCGCACCTCGCCCTCCACGTCATCCTCGACCCACGCCTCGACGGAGCACTTGCCCGACAGCAAGAGGTGCTGTTCGATGCGCTGCCGGTCCGAGGGGGTAGCGAAGTCGAGGAGTCTGATCCCTTCGCGACGCGCGTGCAGCTTGAGCACCGCGTTCTCCACGATGCGTCCCTCGGCGACGTGTTGCGCGTCGTCGTCGAACGTCGGCGTGTAGCGGCCGGTCATCTCGGACCAGAGCGAGAACGGCGTGAACGCGGCGCGTGCGAAGTTGGAGGCCGAAAGGCGCTTGCCTCGGCGCTCCAGCCAGTCGGCCTTCGTGATGATGGGGGCGCTCATGCGGAGAAACCTCCTCCGATCAGAATGCCGGCGCCAAGCCCAAGGAAGAACGAGATGCCCATCGCCATGATCGGCACCAGGTAGGAGGGAGGAACGGACGGAGCGCATCGCCGCCCTGCATCGAACGCATCCTCCACGCTGCGCTCGCGCTGCCTCATCCCGCGCGCGTACCAAAGGGCCGCCTCTTCAGCATTCGCGCAGTGCGGGCCGATTCGAGCGACCAGATACACGTCCCCGGAAACGGGCCGCTCTTGGTCGGCCACGGCGATGATGGAGTAGGTGCGCGCGCTCATCGGTTGCGGTCCATCAGCCAGCGGGCCGTCTGGAGGCCAAGAGAGAACATGGCAAGGGCGATTGCCAAGATGGAGATGATGTCGCTCACTTGGCACCGTCCTTGGTCTGCGGTTGCGGTACGGCGTGACCCCATTTATCGAAGAGCTTGCCGTCTTCGGTCTTGCGACCTCCGGGGCCCTCCAGAAGGAGCTTGCGCCCGTCGTCCACCTTGACGATGCGAGAGGAGCAGCCGTAGCAGAACCACCCGGTCGTCGCTCCCGTGCTCCACATGTGAGCGATCATCGGCACGCGGCAGAGCTCACAATGGGGCTCTGCTGTCGT
>DATIEU010000593.1:0-3373 GCA_035455565.1 Steroidobacteraceae bacterium
TGCAACAGCGCAGGCAGGCTCGTCACCATGTCGAAGTAGGTCATCTGCTCCCAATGTGACGGCGTGCCCGCTTCGTCGAACACCGCGGCGTAGCGCTGGAAAACGGCCTGCGCGTCGTACTGGCGCCGGAACTCCTCACCAAACAGATCGAGCTGCCCCTCACTGCGGTCGATGAGTCGGAAATAGCGGCGCGACATCGGGCCGAACAGGTCCTCCTTGAGGAGCCGGCCGATCATCGGTACGTACTGGCGCAGCCCGCTCAGGCAAGCGCTCATGTCGCCGAGCTCGATGCCAAGTCCTGCCTCGTCGCTTTCGCCCGTGATGCTCGTCTTGAGCGCCTGCTCGAGATAGCCGACCAGGTAGCGGGAATATCCGCCGAAAATCTCATCGCCGCCCTGGCCACCGAGGCATACCTTCACGCGTTGCTGCGCGAGTCGCGACACCATGTACTGCGGAAAGAGACCCGGCCCCGCCGCGGGCTCGTCCATCTGGTAGACGAGCTTGGGCAAGAGCTCCACGAAGTCATCCGCGGTTGGATAGATGAGGTGTTCCACCGCGCCGCAGGCTTCCGCCACCTGGTGAGAGTGGCGGCTCTCGTCGAACTCCGCGCCCTCGCGGAATGCGCCGGTGAAGGTCTCGAGCGGCCGGTCGATCTCCCTGGCCGCCAGCACCGCCACGGTGCTCGAATCGAGTCCACCGCTGAGATACGCACCGACGGGAACGTCGCTGCGCAATTGCCAGCGCACGCTCGCCTTGAGCAGCGAGCGCAGTTCCTCCACACACTCGGCCTCATTGTCGAGGCGTTGGTCGGGAAACTCGGGCTTCCAGTAGCGCTCGACCCGCAGCGTGTTCGCGTCGAGATCCACCACCTGCAAGGACGCCGCGGGAAGCTTGCGAACCTTGTCGAACAGGGTGCGCTCGCCGAGCACGAACTGCAGTGCCACGTAATCCTGAAGCGCCATGGGATCGACCGCCGCGCGCACCTCCGGATGACGCAGCAACGCCTTGATCTCGGAGGCGTACACGATCGAGCGCTCGGTGACGTGATAGTAGAGCGGCTTGATACCGAAGTGATCGCGTGCCGCGAGCACACGGCGGCGGCGCACATCGTGCAGCACGAAGGCGAACATGCCGTTGAGACGTTCGACGAAACGCTCGCCGTGCTGCAGGTAGCAGCGAATCAGCACCTCGGTGTCGGAGGTGGTGTGAAAGGCGTGGCCGAGACGCTTGAGCTCGTCGCGCAGTTCAATGTAGTTGTAGATCTCGCCATTGAAGACGACGGTGACGCCGTCCGCTGTCATCGGCTGGTGGCCGCTGGTCAGGTCGATGATCGAGAGACGCTTGTGATAAAGCCCGACACCCGCCGCGGCGTAAGCACCCTCGTCGTCCGGCCCGCGGTGCGCGATGACGTTCGCCATGCGGCGCAGGAGCTCGGCAGGGACGCCCTCCCCTGACCTGTTGACGATTGCGACGAGCCCGCACATGTGGCTGCAAGACGGCGGCCGGAGCCCGCGCTCAGCTCACCGCGCGCAGCGCGAGATTGCCGCGCGCTTCGATGGCGCGTGCATGCACGCCCATTGGGACAATGTCGTAGCGCTCGCCCAGCTTCCCCAGGACCGTCTTGAAGAGCTCCGTCTTGCGCTGGCTGGATATGTCCATGCCGGGAAAGAACTTGAGCTGCGGTATCTGATCGCCGCCGATGATGTCGAGCGGGTGCAGCAGGAAGCTCGGCTCCGTGCGCGTGAGGCGACACGCCGCCAGCGCCATGCCGAAATAGAAATGCATGAGCGCCGTCGAGAAGTTGGAAAGATACGCGAGATAACTGAAGTGAAACGGCGTCTTGAAGAGCGGCATCGTCGTGACCGGAATTTCGAGAATGTGCCGGCCGCTCTTCAGCTGCCAGCGATACGGCTTCACCGGTCGCAGCCCGTCGCTGAACTTGCCGAACAGGCCCTCGCGCTTGGCGCGCTCTTCTGCGGTCATTTTCGCGGTCCAGAAGTAGTAGGCACGTGCCAGTGGACCGAGGTAGGTCGGCAGAGTGGAAGCGTCGAAGCGGTGGCCGAGCTCGACCAGTGTTTCGAGCACATCCTCGCTCCAGCTGAAGCCCGGGCCGCGAAAACCGATCGGCTTGCAGCCCGTGGCCGCCTGGATCGCCGCGTCCGCCTGTTGCAGCTCGCTACGCACCTGTTCCGGCGTGTAGAGGTGCAGCCAGGGCTCGTGCTCGAAAGAGTGATTGCCGATCTCGTGGCCCGCGTCGGCGATGGCGCGCAGCGCCTTGCCGTTGCGATCCTCGGCCGCGTCCAGTCCGACGATGAAGAAGGTGATCTTGATTCCCAGTTGATCGAGCGTCTCGAGGGCGTGCGGGACAAATACGTCCAGGTACGACGGCCGGCTCTGCCAGCCGTCGTCGCCGTGGATCTTGAGATAACTCCAGAGATTGTCGAGATCGAGCGAGACGCTCGCGAGAGGCTTGTCGCTCATGCAGCGCGCGCTCCGGCTTCATTCGACGCGGCCGCCTGCGGCTCGGCGCGCGTTTCAAGCCACGCCGCGAGACCCGCCTTCGCGGCTCCGATGGTCTCGTTGACGTTGAGCGTGCCGTTGGCGATCTGCGCCGAGTTGATCACCGACACGCGCGGCACGCTGGTGCGTACCGGCGGCAGCCATTTCGCGGAATAGTCGAGCGTCGATACCGCGAGCACGCGCCGTGCGCGCGACACGACGCAGGCGAGCAGGTCATCGCGGCGAAACTCGGGATACATCTTCTCGAGCGCGCTCACGAATTCCTCGCGCACCTGTTCGTCGGTGCGTTGCCAGTAGGGATCTTCCTGCGTGAGGTAACACGGCAGGTACACGAGCGAATTGCCGCCGAAATGCGCCTTGTCGACCAGGGCCGTCATCTCGATGACGCCGGTGAAGGGCACCCAGCGATCGGTAATGTTGGTGACATAGTAGGGACCGAGCGGCTTGCGCAACAGGAGCGACGCGCAAACGATTCCCTGGTAGACGACGCCGCGCAGCTGCTCGCGTTCGGCGACGCTGAGTTGCGGCACAAGATCCGCGATCTGCGGCGTCGGCAGGGTCACCACGGCTTCATCGAACTCGAGGCGCTCGCCGTTCGCGAGTGACACGCGCGCGGCACTGCCGTCGGCCTCGATGCGTTCGACGCGGGCGCCGAGTTGCAGCGTCACACCGCGTTCGCGCAGGTTGTCCTCGAGCCGGCGCAGCACGCGATCGTATCCACCATCGACGTAACCGAACATTTCGCGCTTGAGCCCGGAGCGGCGCGCCGCGTACATGCGCGCGATGATGGCCCAGATGAAGGAGGCGCTCGCGCGACGATAGTTCTCGCCGAGCTTGCTCTTGAGGAGCGGCA
>DATIEU010000594.1:0-2040 GCA_035455565.1 Steroidobacteraceae bacterium
TTCGGCGACATCCAGAACGGACGCGTGTTCGCGGCGGATCTGGCGGAGTTGAAGAAAGCTGACGACGGGATTCCCCGAACCGTGGCGCCGATCGAAGAGATTCAACTCTACGTGCGCGACGCGAGAGCAAACCGCATTGGAGTGTCGATGCGGGAACTGGTCGAACGAACGATGGGTACGAGCCTGCCTCGTGTCGACCTGCATATCAGCCAATCTCGCGACGGCGAGCTGCTGCTCACGTCAAGACAGGATGGCATGATCCGAATGCTGGTTCCGGATTCAGCGGACAGCGCAATGGCGCCGTCGCGCCCTAGGCGCTGACCAGGTAACGTGTCGGCATGCGGGCCCGAGAATTGCGTGGCTCGTGGCTAGTGCCGCCACAGCCCATTGTTGCCGGAGAGGCACCCAGCAGGCGACATAGACGACGTGCCTACGCGCCACTCGCGCCGAACTCATCCTTCAGGCCGCAGAGCGGTCATGTTCCTTGCGATTGGATTCGCTCATCGCCTGCCGCTGAGGTAAAGCACGTTCGATGCTCCTGATCTGGCCAGCGCAATATCCGGGGAGCCATCCTTGTTGACATCGCCAATCGCGAACCCGTAGGCCGATCCCTTCCAGTCGCCGAAGGACTCTCGAAGAGGATGCGCGCGCGGGAGTCCGATAACCGAGGTTACGTCAACAGCGCCGCGCGCGGGATCGGGACCGCTCCAATGCGGGCTATCCCCTTTTCACATAGCTCGAAGGGTCCGCGGAGCTGAAGAGTTTCCCATATGGTGCTCTGGGTCCTTGTGTCGTGAGTCAGACATCGCTGACAATCACTCGCGATCCTTGTTGAAGCTAGCGGCTAAGTCGCTGGACCTCAGATTCGAACTGCTCGACGGTCATGCCTCGGACGCGGGCGAAACCTTCGTCCTCTGCCACGTGCCGAATGAGCGGTTTGAGTCCGGACTCAGTGACGGCGAAGGCTCCCGAAGCTGGCGATGTCAGCCGGTACTTCTGTTTCTTCCTTGTTATAAGCGAGCAGGAGCACTACTTGTTGGCCGATCTGGAACGCACTGACATCGGCATCCTCCTGCGTCACCTGCACGCCTTCGATCGTCATCCGGCCGCCCCAACGCGTCACCACGATGGGCACCGGCATCGCCGTCGGGCCGGGCTTGGTGGCGGCGGGAATCGGCGGCGGCTCCCGAATCAGGCGCAGCGGCCGGATCCGATAGTCCGTATAGAGGTCTCTGTTATCGGCAGAGAATAAGTGGTCATACTCTCGACCGAGCCGTGAACGATCACGTCGGCGCGGGGGAGCACGCTTTCCAGCGATTCGAGGACTAGATCGTGCGTCCGGCTCTGATAAACCGGCTTTGGCGCGAACCGACGCGCCAGCTCCGGCAGTGTCGGACGGAGATCCTCCTGCTGCGCAGACGCAACCACGGAACAGGCCACCACGCATGCCGCCATGATTCGCATCTTCATAGGTCCCATCCTTCCAGCTCAGAATCCGCAGAGAGTCTTGTCGCCGATACCGTACGTCGGCTGCACAGGGAAAAAGTCGGTTGGCGTCGGCGTTGTCACCATCCCCAGTGCCCTGCGTGCACGCTTGGTACACCGACGTGAACTGGCACCCATACGGACATACCGTCGGAGCCGACATCAGGCTGCTGGCGAGGTTACACGAGTTGTGATGCATACCGAGGGCATGCGCCAGCTCGTGCGCGATCCCCGCGCTATTGTTTGGTCCTTCCGGGATTTCCGTGGGTTCGAACGGATGATGCTAGGGACGACACGAGGCTGCAGCGCCCGCGACGCCGACGGCACACCTGGTCCCACCGCTCCGTTTCGCCCCGTGGAAAAACGGCCTCTCCGGCGCGGGTGCTCACGGAACGGCGGCGGCTGGGGCGGTCCGCAGGACAGCCACCAATCGGTTGGGCCACGCGCTGATCCGTGC
This sequence comes from Steroidobacteraceae bacterium, assembly GCA_035455565.1. Classification (GTDB taxonomy): domain Bacteria; phylum Pseudomonadota; class Gammaproteobacteria; order Steroidobacterales; family Steroidobacteraceae; genus DATBVX01. The sequence continues at coordinate 1,943 of DATIEU010000594.1, forward strand.
GCCTGGGACGACACGGCGCCGCCGCCGATGGGGACGCCTGCGAGGCCGTTTTACAGCGATCGCGGATCACGGGGCTCAAAGTCGCGGTCGGCCCAGCC
>DATIEU010000595.1:0-3565 GCA_035455565.1 Steroidobacteraceae bacterium
AAGGCTACGAAAGCTACATGGTGCCCACGCTCTTTGCGCCGTGGGCTGCACACCTTATCGAGGGCGCAAGACCGCAGCCGGGAGAGCGGGTTCTCGATCTCGGCTGCGGTACTGGCATCGTGGCACGCCAGGTTGCCGCACGTGTCGGCAATCGCGGCAGCGTCACGGCGATCGATCGCAGCGCCAACATGCTGGCGGTCGCGCGGGCCATCGCGGAACGAGACAGCCTGAGCATCGAATGGCACGAAGGTCGCGCTGAAGCGCTGCCGTTTGCCGACGAGCGTTTCGACCTCGTGTTGAGCCAGTTCGCGCTCATGTTTTTCGATGATCGGCAACGCGCGCTCGCCGAGATGCGCCGCGTGCTGGCTCGTGGCGGACGCCTGTCACTGAACGTCTGGCAGGGGATCGATCGACACCCGTTCTATAAGACCCTCGACCGTCTCATCGAGCGCAAGCTCGGTGTCGGCGCGCTCGAGTCGATCTTTGCGCTCGGCGAGCCCGGCGTGTTGCGCGGCCTGCTGTCCGAGGCGGGATTTGAGCGTATCGAGATCGAGCCGGTCTCGATCACGTCGCGCTTTCCCAACCCCGAGTCGTTTCTCGCCGGCGAGATCGAATTGGATACCGCGGCGATTCCGGCGATGCAGGGACTGACCGTCGAAGAACGTCAGGCGATGGTGGCAGCCATTAGCGACGAAATGCAGGGATCGCTGCGAGAAGTCACGCAGGGCAACTACGTCGTCATCGAATTTCACGCAAACATCGCGCACGCCCGGCGCGACTGACTGATGCCTGGCAGCGCGGAGCGCGCGCACCTCGTCAGCGAAGACACCAGTACCGCACCGCCTCGCGCTCCAGAAAGGCCGCAGCCTGCTCGCCCTGAAGCATTGCCAGCGTCGCCAGTGTGCCCGCCTGCGTGCAGGTATCAGCCGCCACGGTGACTGAGCGTGGCGCGCGCGGCGCCGGCCAACCCGTGCGCGCATCGATGATGTGTCCGTAACGCCGGCCATTGGCTTCGATGTACTTGCGCGTATCGCCGCTGGTGGCAAGCGCGCCGTGACGCAGCTCGATGACGCGCTCGGCCGTGCCGGCGGCAGCGATCGACTCGATGCCGACGTGCCACGCCGGCGAGGCACGAGGCGGCATCGTCGCACGCAGGTCGCCACCGAAGTTCACCAGGATGGGTGCACTGGAGAACTCCTGGAGCAGCGTGACGACCCGATCCACCGCGTATTCCTTGCCGATGCCACCCAGGTCGATCTCCATCCCCTGCGGCAGTGTTAGCCGTGGATTGCGCCATTGGACGTGTTGCCAGCCGACGTGCCTCATGAGCGCGCCGATTGTTTCCGGCGAAGGCAGCTGGCCGTTCGGGTCGAAGCGCCAGGCACGGCGCAGCACGCCGGAAGTCAGGTCGAAGGCGCCCTCGCTCAGACGCCAGAGCGTCGCTCCGAAGTCGATGAGATGCGCCGTTTCCGCATCAAGGCTCAGGGTGCGCCCGTTGCTGTTATTGATCGCGTGCACGACGTTGTCGTCGCGATAACGACTGAACCTGGCTTCCACGCGCAATGCTTCGCCGGCTGCGATGTCGGCGATGCGGCGGGCGAGCACCGCATCATCTGTGTCGCACAGCACCTCGCACGGATTGGCCATGGCCACGAACGTGCCACGCCAATAGCCTTGCTCGCGGCGCAGCTCGACGGCAGCCGCAGGTGCGGGCGCGCTCACGACCGGCTCAGAAGTTGAATGTATACCCAACCTGCGCGATCACGGCGGTCATCGGCGGCACCAGGTCGAAGCCCGTGAGCACGCCGATCGGCGCCGGATCGGGATTTCCCGTCTGGCGGTAGTACTCGAGGCGCAGCGAAAACTCGCCATGCCGCGTCCGCCGGCCGTACTTCAGCCCGACCGTAACCGCATCCATGTCGGCGAGCCGGCTATCGGATGACGCGTTTGCCGGTAAGGGCTCGCCGTCGACCAGGTAGGTCCGGTAGAAGTCGGCGGCGGACTGCGTGTAGTAACGCACGTGCGGCTCGAGGTAATCGCTCGCACTCCAGTTGAGGCGGTAGCGTGCCTCGGCTGTGCTGGAGGTAATGCCCCAATCGTCGTGCATGAGGCGATAGTTCAGCGCCAGCGAATCCCGATCGAAGGCGTAGCGCCATTCCGCGAACAGGCTCTGCTTGGTGCGCGAGTCGGGACGGCTCTCGTACAGATGGAGATTGAGACCACTGCCGGCCGGATCGGCAACGGGCTGGCCGCTGAGCGGATCGACGACAGTCAATATCCGGTACGGGTCGGTCAGGTAGCCGCTCGCGCGGCCATAGGAATAGTTCACTGAAAGCAGTGAGCGGCGGCTGAGGATCTGGGTGAAGCCGATCAGCCCGTCGATGACGTCCTTGGTCTCGTTACTGCCATCCTTGCTCGAGGAATCCCCCGCCTCCTGCATCGCGGCGAACGATATGGGCACGCCGCCCACCGGGTCGATCTGATCCTGAGCGTAGGCCAGACCGACGAAGACCGTGGTGTTGCGTTGGTTGAAGTCACGCTCCCAGCGTCCGTTGACCCCGAGATGCAGATAGTCGTATTCGGTCGAGCCGCTCACGCCCAGCGAGAGGCGCGACGACTCGCCGAATGGCTGCGACCAGGTCGCCGCCAGTGCGACACGCGTATCGAGAAACGTGTCATCGAGTGGGAGCTCGCCTGCGGGGACTTGGTAACTGCCCTGTCCCGATGGCCGGGTGAAGGTCTGCACCGTATTCGCGGGCACCGCACCAGAAGGCGATGCGCCAGTCAGCGAATCCAGCGTCAGGTTGAGTCGCAGCGTGCGATCTTCATCGAATGCGTAACTCAGCGCGCCATCGAAACTGATGTCACGCACCCGATCGCCGTCCTCCGCGTAATAAAGCAGTGCCGATTCAGCCTGCCAGGGGCCGCTCTCGTCGGCCTGCACGCGAGCGGCCGGGAGTGCGCCGAGCAAGCTGCAGGTTGCGGTCGCGAGGGACTCGCCGATCGAACGCTTGCGCTTCAGTTGCATCCGCAGCCGCCTCCTGCGAATCCTCGCCCGCCACTCGAGGCTTCCTTGCTGAAATAGATGTGATCGTCGATGGCGAGATCGAGCGCGTTCGGCTGCATGTCCTCACGCGCGTGCAGGTCACGTTCCCACGGTTTCACCGTGGTGCAACCGCAGAGGAGCGCAGCAGCGCCCATCAGCAACAAACTGCCCAGAATCATTCCTCGCATGTCTACTCCTTGAGAAGCTTGAGCAGGCTCGCCTCGCGCTGCGCACGTTGCGCTTGCCTGAAACCGACGTGTTTCTCGCGGACGCGTCCGGTGCGGTCGATCACGAAGCTCACGGGCATCGCGTTCACCCCGAACTCGGTGGCCAGCGTGCCGGCGGGGTCGTATTCGACGCGAAAAACCGCGGGCGTGGCGGCGAGGAATTGTTCGGCGAGATGTGGATCCTGGTCGAGGTTCACGGCCACAACGACCAGTCCGTCGGCGCCGTGACGGCGCTGCAGCTCCGACATCCAGGGAAAGGAGTGGCGGCAGGGCTCACACCAGCTCGCCCAGA
>DATIEU010000596.1:0-12505 GCA_035455565.1 Steroidobacteraceae bacterium
GAGCGACGCTCGTTCCTGATCGACGCAGGCGCGCAGTTCCATGGGTACGCCTGCGACATCACGCGCACGCACGCGGCGCGCGACGGCGATTTCAAGGCGCTCATCCAGGCCGTCGACCGCGTGCAACAGTCGCTGTGCGCCGAGGTGAGGCCCGGCCTCGACTATCGCGAGTTACACCTGCTCGCGCACCAGCGTCTCGCCGGAATGCTGCGCGAGGCGGGAGTGATCCGGATCGACGCCGGCAAGGCGGTCGAGTCCGGGCTGAGCGCGGTGTTCTTCCCGCACGGGCTCGGCCACCTGCTCGGCCTGCAGGTACACGATGTCGGCGGGTTCCTGCGCGACAAGTCCGGGAACACCATCGACAAGCCGCCCGGTCACCCTTACTTGCGGCTCACGCGCCCGCTCGAGCAGGGATTCGTCGTGACGGTCGAGCCCGGTGTGTATTTCATCGACCTGTTGCTCGCGCAGGCGCGCAGCAACGCCGCCCTTGCGCGTGACATCGACTGGGCGCGAGTCGAGCAATTCAGGCCTTACGGCGGGGTGCGCATCGAGGACGATGTCGCTGTGACGGCGTCCGGCCACGAAAACCTGACGCGTAACGCGTTCGCCCGGCTCGCGAGCTGACCGCGCCCCCTTATTTCCTCGCCAGCAGGTCCCTGATCTCCTGCAACAGCACTTCCTGACGCGACGGCGGGGCCGCTGCCGCAGGTGCGGGCGGAGTCTTCAGCTTGTTGATGGCCCGTATCGCCAGGAACAGCACGAAGGCGATGATCAGGAAATCGAACGCGGCCTGCAGGAATGCGCCGTACTTGAGCACGATTGGCTCGCCCGTCGGGCCGGTGCCGAGCGTCACCGCGAGATCGGTGAAATTCACCCCCCCGATCGCAAAGCCGAGCGGTGGCGTGACCACATCGCTCACGAGCGAGGAGACGATCTTGCCGAAGGCGGCGCCGATGATGACGCCGACCGCCATGTCGACCACATTGCCCTTCATGGCGAATTCTTTGAATTCAGAGATGAAGCTCATGGACGGCCCCCTTCTTGTGATTTCCGGCGAGCGCCGGTCGGGGAGAGCCTACGCAAGTGACGCGCGCCGCGCCACCGGGGATGCAAGGTGGGCGGCGAGTGATGAGCCGTGAGCACTGCGCTCACGACTCACCACTCACTCATTGTCTTCTTGTCAGGCGGCGCGGGCCGCTTCCAGCCGTTGACTGGCCACTTCCAGCGCGCGTTCGCTGGTGACACTGGCGATGTGCGCATCGCCCATATTGCGCGCGGCGCGCGCAGCGAGCCGCCAGTTCACGGGACTCGCCGGCTTCACTTGCGTGCGCTCGGAGGCGAGCGCGAAAGCCAACCGGTGCCGCCCGGCGCGGTGCGCGGCTTCCTGGGCCGTCAGGTGAATGAGATCGCGTTGCGCATGGCTGCCGCCGAAGCGATGTGCGATGGGACGCAGTTCGAGCAGCTGCTCGGCTGCAGTCGCGTACGCCGCACGCGCGAAATCGCGCACCGCCCGGCAGAGTGGCAGGCCGACGTCACGCACCATCATTGCGTTGGTGCCATCGCCCCGTGCGCGCCGCTCGAGCGACGCAAACAGCGCTTCCACGCTCGCCTCGCGACCGGCGCTGGTGAACGCCAGCATCGCGTGTGCGTCGTTGAAGGCATAGAAGCCCGCTTCGATGGTCGGCTCCCAGGAATCAGCCAGCTCCTGCCAGCGGTTCCCGACGTCGACGCCCTGCAACGTGAGGCGCCACAGCAGCGCGGTCGCATCCACGAGATCGAGCGCGAACTTCGAGGGCTGCGCGCGCACGCGCTGGTCGTAGAGATCGAGCACCGCGACGTGATTAGCCAGGTCGAGGTGATAGAGCGCGAGGTGCCACCAGTTGTGAATGGCGAAGCCGTTGTCGGGCGCCCAGTCCTGCTCGCGCGAGGTGAGCCAGCGGATGCCGTCCGCCTGGCGGCCCTGCATCTCGAACACGTGGGCAACCGCGTGCACCGCCCAGGGATCGCGCGGGTTGAGCTCGAGCGCACGGCGCCCGATTTCCTCCGCGCGCGCGTACAGGGCTGTCTCCTCGAGACCGAAAGCCTGCATGCCGAGCACGTAACCGTATCCCGGCACGCTGCGATCCCAGTACGGCAGTACTTGCGCGATGCGATCGCGGAGCATCGTCGACTGTCCCAGGAAGAAGTCGCCGACGTGCGCGAGCTGCAGCGCGAGGCTGTCGCGCGGATAGTCATGCAGGATTTCGCCGTAGCGCTTGACCGATCCGGCGAGGTCGCCCTCCAGCCAGGCACGCGCCGCGGCGAGGTGGCGTCGCTCGCGATCGTTGGCGTGGCCGCTGAGGCGCTCGCCCGCCTCGATGCTCGCGCGCATCAGCGGCAGCACCGAGTGATCGCCGAACAGGATGATCAACCCGGCACGCATGGCGTGCGCCATCACGAAATCGGGATCCTCGGCGACCGCCTCGTCCAGCACTGCGAGCGGATCGACGAAGTAACTCTGGATGAGCTCGAGCGCCCTCTCGTAGCGCGCGAGCGAGGCAAGGTTGCGGGTGGACAGCGCGACGCCGCGTGAATCGCGTAAAGACATCATGAATCTCCCTGGTACGCCCAAAAAAACAGCCGGGTGGTCCGGCTTCGTTAGGCGAGATCATGCGCTCGTGACGGGCGTGTGACGCCGGCCGCTGGGCAGGCAGGTTACCTGACGATGGTCAGATCGATTGGCCCGCGCCAGAAACAAGAAAGGCCGGGAGACCCGGCCTTTCTCAGGTGTGCGCGGCGTCGCGCTACTTCTTCGCTTTCTTGGCGCTCGACTTGGCCGCAGCCTTCTTCTTCGCCGTCTTCTTCTTGGGCTTCGACTCTTCAGCCTCGGCGGCGGCAGGCGCTTCCGCGACCTTCCTGACCTTCTTCTTGGGCTTTTCTTCCGCCGCAGCCTCGGCCTTGGGCGCCTTGGCCTTCTTCTCGGTTTTCGTCTTGCCCTTCGGCTGATCCGCAGCAGGTGCAGCCGGCTTCTCCGGCTGATCCACCAGCTCCATCAGCGCCATCGGCGCGGCATCGCCGGGACGCGGGAACATGCGCAGGATGCGCGTGTAGCCGCCTGGGCGCGCCTGGTAACGGGGCCCGAGCTCGCCGAACAGCTTCTCCACCACAGCGTTGTCGCGCAGCTGGTCGAACGCGCGCCGACGCGATGACTCGCTGTCGCTCTTCGCGAGCGTGATCAATGGCTCGACCACGCGACGCAGCTCCTTCGCCTTGGGGAGCGTCGTGCGGATGGTCTCGTAACGCAGGAGCGAGGCCGCCATGTTGCGCATCAACGCATGGCGATGCGCACTGTTGCGGCTGAGCTGGCGGCCTGAAAGTTGATGACGCATTACGCGCTCTCCCGTTCATCCTCGCGCTTGAGCCCGACCGGCGGCCAGTTCTCCAGGCGCATGCCGAGCGACAGGCCGTGGCTTTCCAGCACTTCCTTGATCTCGGTGAGCGACTTCTTGCCGAGGTTGGGCGTGCGCAGCAGCTCCACTTCGGTCCGCTGCACCAGGTCGCCGATGTAGTGAATGTTCTCGGCCTTGAGACAGTTGGCGCTGCGCACCGTGAGCTCGAGCTCATCGACCGGCCGCAGCAGGATCGGGTCGAACTGCGCCTCGGAGGCCTTCGACACCGCCTCGTCCTGGCCCTGCAGGTCGACGAACACGGACAGCTGGTCCTTGAGGATCGAGCCCGCGCGGCGGATCGCCTCTTCCGGATCGATCGTGCCGTTGGTCTCGATGTCGATGATCAGCTTGTCGAGGTCGGTGCGCTGCTCGACGCGCGCCGCTTCGACCGTGTACGTCACGCGACGCACCGGCGAAAATGACGCATCGAGCTGCAGGCGCCCGATCGGGCGGCTCTGCTCCTCGAACGCCGCGCGCTGCACTGCCGGGCGATAGCCGCGGCCGCGCTCGACCTTGAGCGTCATGTTGAGCTCGCCGGCCTTGGTGAGGTTGGCGATGACCAGATCCGGGTTCAGGACCTCGATGTCGTGGTCGCCCGCGATGTCCCCGGCGGTCACGGGACCCGGGCCTTTCTTGTGCAGCCGGATCTCCGCGGCATCACGCGTGTGCATCCGCAACGCGATGGCCTTGAGGTTGAGGAGGATGTCGACCACGTCCTCCTGCACACCCTCGATGCTGGTGTACTCGTGCAGCACGCCGTCGATGTCCGCTTCGGTAATCGCGGCACCCGGCATGGACGAGAGCAGCACGCGCCGCAGCGCGTTGCCCAGCGTGTGACCGAACCCGCGCTCGAAGGGCTCGATGACGACGCGCGCGTGGCGCGCGGTCAGCGGTTGCACCTTGACGACGCGGGGCTTGAGGAACTCGGAAACCGATCCTTGCATTGGATCCACCTTTCAAAAACTATTTCGAATAGAGCTCGACCACGAGGCTTTCGTTGATGTCGGGCAGGAACTCGTCGCGGTCCGGGACCGACTTGAGCACGCCGAACATCTTCTTGTCGTCCACCTCGACCCAGTCCGGGAAGCCGACCTGGGAAGCGATGGCGAGCGCCGCCGTAATGCGCAGCTGCTTCTTCGACTTCTCGCGCACCGAGATGGTGTCGCCCGCCTTGCACTGGTACGAGGGAATGTTGACCGGCTTGTCGTTCACCGTGATCGCCTTGTGCGCGACCAGCTGGCGCGCCTCGGCGCGCGTCGCCGCAAAGCCCATGCGGTACACGACGTTGTCGAGCCGCGTCTCGAGGAGCTGCAGCAGCGTCTCGCCGGTGGCGCCCGGACGGCCCGTGGCGCGCTTGTAGTAGTTGGCGAACTGTCGCTCGAGCACGCCGTACATGCGACGCAGCTTCTGCTTCTCGCGCAGCTGCAGTCCGTAATCGGACAGCCGGCCGCGGCGCTCGCCCTTGATGCCGCCGGGCGGCACTTCGAGCTTGCACTTCGACTCGAGCGGCTTCACGCCACTCTTCAAAAACAGGTCCGTGCCCTCGCGGCGCGAGAGCTTGCATTTGGGACCGAGATAACGAGCCATGAATGCCTCTGGAATCTGTGCGACTAGACGCGCCGCTTCTTGGGCGGGCGACAGCCGTTGTGGGGAATCGGGGTCACGTCTTCGATGTGGGTGATCTTGAGACCACACTGGTTCAGGGCGCGCACCGCGGACTCGCGTCCCGGTCCGGGGCCCATCACGCGCACCTCGACGTTCTTGACGCCATGCTCCTGCGCGGCAGTGCCGGCCTTCTCGGCCGCCACCTGCGCCGCGAACGGCGTGCTCTTGCGTGAGCCGCGGAAGCCGCAGCCACCCGCGGTCGCCCAGGACAAGGTGTTGCCCTGGCGATCAGTGATCGTGATGATCGTGTTATTGAAGGACGCATGCACGTGCGCGATCGCCTCGAGCACGTTCTTGCGCACCTTCTTGCGCTGCTTGGCCGGCGCCGCGGCGCCTGCCTGCTGCTGCTGTTGCTGCTTCTGTTCGGCCATAAGCCCTCGTGACCTTCAGGTCACCGTTAAACCTTTCCGACCGGCGCGTTCATCTTGATCGCGGCCTTGCGCGGGCCCTTGCGGGTGCGAGCGTTGGTGCGCGTGCGCTGCCCACGAACGGGCAGGCCCTTGCGGTGACGGATGCCGCGATAGGTGCCGAGGTCCATGAGACGCTTGATGTTCATGGACACCTCGCGCCTCAGGTCGCCCTCCACCGGGATCTTGGCGATCTGCGCGCGCAGCGCCGCCACCTCGGTCTCGGTGAGATCCTTCACCTTGGTCTCGGGCTTGACGCCCGCGCCCGCGCAGGCGCGCTTCGCCTGCGAATGCCCGACGCCGAAGATGTGCGTCAGCCCGATGACGATGTGCTTGTTCATCGGGATGTTGATACCCGCTATACGTGCCATGACCTAGCCCTGTCTCTGTTTGTGCCGCTTGTCGCTGCTGCAGATGATGTAGACGACGCCGCGACGCCGCACGACCTTGCAGTTCTTGCAGATCTTCTTCACCGATGGCCGCACTTTCATCTGGATGCCCCGCCGCTACCGTAGCCTCTCAGGTTCGCCTTCTTCATCAGGCCCTCGTACTGGTGCGACATCAGGTGCGCCTGCAACTGGGCCATGAAATCCATCACCACCACCACCACGATCAGCAGGCTCGTGCCGCCGAACTGGAACGGGACGCTGCCGTAGGCGTTCAGGAGCTCCGGCAGGATGCACACCGCGGTCACGTAGAGCGCGCCCCACAGCGTGAGGCGCGTGAGCACCTTGTCGATGTATTCCGCGGTCTGCTGCCCCGGCCGGATGCCCGGGATGAACGCGCCCGACTTCTTGAGGTTGTCGGCCGTCTCGCGCGCGTTGAACACCAGCGCCGTATAGAAGAAACAGAAGAAGATGATCAGGCCCGCGTACAGGGCCAGGTGCAGCGGTTGACCGTAACCCAGCGTCGCCGCGAGTTGCTGCATGAACGACTGCACTGGCGTCGGCTGCTGATCGACCGCGAAGAAGCTCGCCAGCGTCGCCGGGAACAACAGGAGCGAGGAAGCGAAGATCGGCGGGATCACGCCCGACATGTTGAGCTTGAACGGCAGGTGGCTGCTCTGCCCGCCGTAGAGGCGCCGCCCCACCTGGCGCTTGGCATAGTTGACCGCGATCCGCCGCTGCGCCCGCTCCACGAACACGCAGAAGGCTGTCACGCCCAGCACCACGATGATGAGCACCAGCGCAAACACGCCTTCCATCTCACCCGATTGCACCTGCTGCAGCGTGTTGGCGATCGCGGTGGGCAAGCCCGCGACAATGCCCGCCATGATGATCATCGAGATGCCGTTGCCGATGCCACGCTCGGTGATCTGCTCGCCGAGCCACATCAGGAACATGGTGCCCGTGGTCATCGTCACGGTGGCGGTGAACAGGAACTGCGGACCGGGGTTGATGACCATGCCGCCGTTCTGCAGCGCCACTGCGGCGCCGAAGCTCTGGAATGCGGCCAGCAGCACCGTGCCGTAGCGCGTGTATTGCGTGATCTTGCGCCGCCCCGACTCGCCTTCCTTCTTGATTGCGGTGAGCGTCGGCACCACCACGGTCATCATCTGGATGATGATCGATGCCGAGATGTAGGGCATCACGTTCATCGCGAAGATGCTGAAGCGTTCGAGCGCGCCGCCCGAGAACATGTTGAAGATGCCGAGGATCGTGCCGGCCTGGTCCTCGAAGAAGCGGGCGAGCGCGGTCGGATCGATGCCCGGCACCGGGATGAACGTACCGATGCGGAACACGATCAGGCTGCCCAGCAGGAACAGCAGGCGGCGGCGCATCTCGCTGAGACGCGTCGCTTCGCCGAATGCGGCGGCCGGGTTGGTGGATACGGGGTTCGCCATCGTCTCTCTAGTCTTCGATCTTGCCGCCCGCGGCTTCGATCGCCGCGCGCGCACCTTTGGTGGCCCCAACGCCCTTCAGGCGTACGGCCTTCTTGATCTCGCCCGAGCGGATCACCTTGGCGCGCTCGGTCTGCGCGGGCACTACGCCCGCCTCGATCAATGCCTGCAGGTCGATCACATCGGCGAGGAGTGACTGCAGCTCGCTCAGCCGGATCTCGGCGCGCGAGGCCTTGATGGCGGAGCGGAAGCCCGTCTTGGGGAGCCGGCGCTGCAGCGGCATCTGGCCGCCCTCGAAACCCACCTTGTGGTAACCGCCCTTGCGCGCGCGCTGGCCCTTCACGCCGCGGCCACAGGTCTTGCCCTGGCCCGCGGAGGCTCCGCGTCCGACGCGCAACCGCGGGCGCTTGGCGCCGCGGGGAGGCTTGATCGTGTTCAGTCGCATCTGCATCTCACCTGACGTTCTCGATCTTCAACATGTGCTTCGCGCGCTCGATCATGCCGCGGTTCTGCGGCGTGTCCTGCACGAGGGCGCTCTGGTGCATGCGGCGCAGGCCGAGGCCACGCACCGAGGCGGCAATGCGCTCGAGCTGGCCGTGGATGCTGCGCGTCAGCGTCACCTTGATCTTCTGTCCCGACGCATTCATGCGCTGGTCCCCAGGATTTCCTCGACCGTCTTGCCACGCTTGGCCGCGATGTCCTCCGGCGAACGGATGTGCATCAGGGCCTTCATCGTGGCGCGCACCACGTTGATGGGGTTGCGGGAGCCATAGCTCTTGGCGAGGACGTTGCGTACGCCGGCGCATTCGAAAACCGCGCGCATGCCGCCGCCCGCAATGACGCCGGTGCCTTCCGCGGCCGGCTGCATGTAGACGCGCGTGGTGCCGTGAGCCCCCGTGACCGCGTAGTGCAGCGTGTCGTTTTTCAGGCTCACGTTGGCCATGTTCTTGCGCGCCTGCTGCATGGCCTTGGAGATCGCGACCGGTACTTCGCGCGCCTTGCCGTAGCCGAAGCCCACGCGGCCGGCACCGTCGCCCACCACCGTGAGCGCGGTGAAGCCGAACTGGCGGCCGCCCTTGACGACCTTGGCCACGCGATTGACCGCTACGAGCTTCTCGAGCAGCTCGTCGCCGGTGGCTGGTTTCTCGACTCTCGCCATATGGACGTGACCTTCTTTCTAGAACTTGAGTCCGTGCTCGCGGGCAGAGTCCGCGAGCGCCTTGACGCGACCGTGGTATTTGAAGCCCGAACGGTCGAATGCAACCTGTTCGATGCCGGCGGCCTTGGCTCGCTCGGCGATCGCCTTGCCCACTGCCTTGGCGGCTTCGATGTTGCCCGTCGCCTTGAGGCCGGTGCGCACACCTTCCTGCAGCGTCGAAGCCGCCGCGACCACCTGGCCGCCGTCCGCGGCAATCACCTGCGCATAGATGTGCTGGCCGCTGCGGTGCACGGACAGGCGCGCCACGCGCAGCTCGCGGATCTTGGCGCGCCCACGCGCCGCACGGCGGATCCGTTGGGCCTTCTTGTTGCGAAAGTCGCTCATGGTCGTGCCTCGGGCCTCACTTCTTCTTCGCTTCCTTCAACTCGATGCGTTCACCGGCGTAACGCACGCCCTTGCCCTTGTACGGCTCGGGCGGGCGGAAACCACGCACCACGGCCGCCACCTGGCCGACTTTCTGCCGGTCGATGCCTTTGACGATGATTTCCGTCTGACTGGGCGTCTCGATCGTGATGCCTTCCGGGATCGCGAAAGCGATCGGGTGCGAAAAGCCGAGCGTGAGGTTCAGGGCCTTGCCCTGGACCTGCGCGCGATAGCCCACGCCCACGAGCTCGAGCTTGCGCTCGTAGCCCTTGCTGACACCGAGCACCATGTTGGCGAGGTGCGCGCGGGTTGCACCCGCCACGGCATTGATGCCCTCGCTCTCCTGCGCGACGGTGACGGCGAGCTTCTGCTGCTCCTGCACCACCTTGATGCCGGGTTTCAACGGCAGAGTGAGGCTGCCCTTGGCACCTTTCACGGTGACCGCGGCATCCGCCACGCTGGCGCTCACGCCCTGCGGCAGCTCGACTGGTTTTCTGGCTACTCGCGACATGGCTCTCTCACGACACGATGCAAAGAACTTCGCCGCCCTGGCCGGTCGCGCGCGCCTGCGCGTCCGTCATCACGCCCTTGGGCGTCGAGACGATCACCGTGCCCATGCCGCCCAGGATGCGCGGCAATTGGTCGCGGCCACGGTAGATCCTGAGCCCGGGACGGCTCACGCGCTGCAGGCGATCGATCACGGGCCGGCCCTCGTGATACTTGAGCTGCACGTTGAGGCTCGACTTGTGCCCATCACGCACTACTGCGTAGTCCGCGATGTAGCCCTCGTCCTTCAACACCTTGACCACCGCGACCTTGAGGCGCGAGGCGGCGGCGGACACTTCGGGCTTGCCAGCGCGCTGACCGTTGCGGATGCGCGTCAGGAGATCGGCAATCGGATCGGTCATGCTCATGGTTGCTCGGCCCTCACCAGCTCGCCTTGCTCAGCCCGGGGATCTCGCCGCGCATCATGGCCTCGCGCAGCTTGGTGCGCGACAAGCCGAACTTGCGATACACGCCGCGCGAACGCCCGGTGATCGCGCAGCGGTTGCGCTTGCGGATGGGGTTCGCATCCCGCGGCAGCGCCTGCAGCTTCGCCTGCGCCGCCTGCCGGTCCTCGACGCTCGTCTTCGGGTCGCGAATCGTTTCCCTGAGTGCGGCACGCTTGGCCGCGTACTTCTTCGCGACTTTGGCGCGCCGCTTCTCGCGTTCGATCATGTTGGTCTTGGCCATTTGAACCTGCTCAGCGTCGGAACGGGAAATTGAAGGCTTCCAGCAGCGCCTTGCCCTGCTTGGCGTCTTTCGCGGTGGTCGTGATCGTGATGTCCATGCCGCGCACCTGGTCGATCGCGTCGTAGGCGATCTCCGGGAAAATGATCTGTTCGCGCACGCCGAGGCTGTAGTTGCCCTGGGTGTCGAACGAGCGCGTCGGCAGGCCACGGAAATCGCGGATACGCGGGATCGCGATGTTGATCAGCCGGTCGAGGAACTCGTACATGCGCGCGCCGCGCAGCGTCACCTTGCAGCCAACTTGCTGGCCGTCGCGCACCTTGAACGAGGCGACGGACTTGCGCGCCTTGGTGACGATCGGCTTCTGGCCGGTGATCTTGGTGAGATCGCCAACCGCGTTATCCATGATCTTCTTGTCCGCGACCGCCTCGCCCACGCCCATGTTCACCGTGATCTTGGTGATGCGCGGCACCTCCATGGGATTGGTGAGGCCGAGCGAGGCCTTCAGCTCGGGCACGATCTTGTCGCGGTAGTGTTGCTGCAGTCTTGCCATGATTCAGTCGCCTCGCTCAGGCGTCCACGACTTCCTTGTTGGACTTGAAGAAACGCACGCGCCGCCCGTCCGAGAGCGTGCGGATGCCCACGCGGTCGCCCTTCTTGGCGGCCGGGTTCCACAACGCGATGTTGGAGATGTGCAGCGGCGCCTCTTTCTCCACGATGCCGCCCTGGACGTTGCGTTGCGGGTTGGGCTTCTGGTGCTTCTTCACCATGTTGACGTTCTCGACGACGACACGGTCGTCTTCGAGCACCTTGATGACGGCGCCGCGCCGGCCCTTGTCACGGCCCGCGACAACCACCACCTCATCGCCCTTACGTATCTTCTGCATATCTGCCACTCACAGCACTTCGGGTGCGAGAGAAATGATCTTCATGAACTGCACGGTGCGGAGCTCTCTCGTCACCGGCCCGAAAATGCGCGTGCCGATGGGCTCGAGCTTGGGCGTGAGCAGCACCGCCGCGTTGCCGTCGAAACGGATCAGCGATCCGTCCGGCCGGCGCACGCCGCGCTTGGTGCGCACCACCACCGCGTCATACACCTCGCCCTTCTTCACCTTGCCGCGCGGGATGGCGTCCTTGATGCTCACCTTGATGACATCGCCCACGGTCGCATAACGGCGGCGCGTGCCGCCGAGCACCTTGATGCACATCAGGGTGCGGGCGCCGCTGTTGTCCGCGGCATTGAGCATGGTCCGCATCTGGATCATGGCTGGACCCCTTTAGCTCGCCTCGGCGCGCGTCACGACGCGCACCAGCCGCCAGGACTTGCGCCGCGACAGCGGCCGGCATTGCACGATCGCGACCAGGTCGCCCTCGCGTGACTCGTTGTTCTCGTCGTGCGCGAGCAGACGCGTCGTGCGACGGATGTACTTGCCGTACTTCGCGTGCTTCACCAGCCGCTCGATCTCGACCGCGATGGTCTTCTTCATCTTGTTGCTGGTGACGCGCCCGGTCACCGTGCGCTCCGCGCCGCTGTCCGCATTCTTGGTTGTCGTCTCGTTCATCCGTTCTTACCTCTTCGCCGCGGCCGCCGGCTTCTCGCCGAGCACCGTCTTCAGGCGCGCGATGTTCCGCCGCACCTTGGTCCACTGGTCGTTCTTGGGCGGCTGCCCGGAAGCGCGCGCCATGCGCAGGTTGAACTGTTCGCGCCGCAGCTTGACCAGCTCTTCCTGCAACTCCGCGGTCTCTTTGCCGCGCAGATCCTTGACCTTCATCAGCGCACCTGCCGTTTGACGAACATGGTCGACACCGAGAGCTTCGCGGACGCGAGCCGGAAAGCCTCGCGCGCGATGTCTTCACTCACGCCTTCCATCTCGAACAGCACCTTCCCGGGCTGCACGCGTGCAATCCAGTACTCGACGTTGCCCTTGCCGCTGCCCATGCGGACTTCGAGCGGCTTCTGCGTCACCGGCACGTCCGGAAACACGCGCAGCCAGATCTGGCCGCCGCGCTTCACGTAACGCGATACGGCGCGGCGCGCCGCTTCGATCTCGCGCGCGGTCATGCGGCCGCGGCTCGTGGCCTTGAGGCCGTACTCGCCGAACGCCACCGTGCTGCCACGGTGCGCCAGGCCGGGGTTGCGCCCCTTGAACTGCTTGCGGAACCGGGTCCGCTTCGGTTGCATCATGGCCGTCTACCTTTAAGCCGTCGTCGTCTCGGTCGCCGGCTTCTCGGTCGCCGGCTTCTCGGTCGCCGGCTTCTCGGCCGCCGCCTTTTCTTCGCCCTCAGCCGGGCCCTCCGCCTCGATCTCGGGCTTATCGAAGATCTCGCCCTTGAAGATCCACACTTTGACGCC
>DATIEU010000597.1:0-6939 GCA_035455565.1 Steroidobacteraceae bacterium
CCCTGCGGCTATCCAACGTATCGGAGCGGCGCACCGCAAGTTCGGCACTACGGGCTTCCTGCCCACGTTGATCAGCGACCGCACGCAGGTGATGCGTTCGGCCATCGACGCCGTGCGCGCGGCGATGGCCATCGATGGCGCTGGGGTCCTCGGCATTCATTTGGAAGGGCCGTTCCTTTCGCCTGCACGTCCGGGTGTGCACGATGCGGCCAAGTTTCGCGAGCCCGAGCCCACCTTGCTCGATCTGGTCGCGTCGGTGCGCGTCGGGCGCACGCTCATGACACTCGCGCCGGACCGGGTTGCACCGCCGATCATCAAGGAGCTGGTGCGGCGCGACGTGATTCTGTGCGCGGGCCACACGGCTGCGGACTACGCTACGGCGCGTGCGGCATTCGATGCGGGTATTCGCGGCGTCACGCACCTCTTCAACGCGATGCCCGCGATGCTGAATCGCGAGCCCGGCGTGGTCGGTGCCGCCCTCGAAGACGACCGCGTGTGGTGCGGCCTGATCGTCGATGGCTATCACGTGCATCCCGCGACCTTGCGGGTCGCACTCGCTGCCAAGCCGGTCGGCAAGACATTTCTCGTGACGGACGCGATGCCGACGGTGGGCTCCGCTGAAACGAGCTTTTATCTGGGTCAGGAACGTGTGCGTTGCGAAAGCGGCGTGTGCGTGACAGAGGCCGGCGTGCTGGCGGGCTCGGCACTCGACATGGCGAGCGCAGTGCGCAACACGGTACGCCTGCTGGGCGTGCCGCTCGAGGAAGCCGCGCGTATGGCGTCTACCTATCCGGCTGCCTTTCTCGGCCTGGAGCAGGAACGCGGCCGCATTGCACCGGGACTGCGTGCCGATTTCGTCGTGCTCGATGATGAGCTTGTCGTGCGCGAGGTTTGGTGTGGCGGCAGCGTCGATGAGCGCCCGCTGTAAAAAAGGACAAACCTATTTTCCGTCCGTGGAAAATAGTCGCCGCAAAAAGCCTATTGCTGGCCCTGATCGATTGCCGGAACCGGGGGTTCCGCGGGCCGCAGTATTCCAAACGCCGTGACGAGATTGAAGATCACGTACAGACGGAAGGCGATGATCACGATATCCGCGCACATGGACAGGCGCTGGTAGAGACCGAGCCACAGGCCGCGCTTGCGCTCCTTGATGACGTGGGTCAGGCCCGGCACAAGCGTGAATCCCATGCGCCCACCACCTCGCTTCACGAAGAAGTTGAGCGCGATCTCGATCTGGAATTTGCGCTTGTAGCGCGCTGGGACGCAGTTCCAGAAGCTGCGGCTGAGCGCCCGCTCGCCGCCGATGATCGGCGTGAAGTGCAACAGCCGGTTCGCCCAATACGTCTGGCGCGCGCGGAGTCCCACAAACATCGAATAATCCCCGCGCAAAACGGGGGTCACGATGCCCTCGATGATGTCATGCGTGAGGCCGTGAATATCGGCGTCGAGCAGCAGGATGGTGTCATGCGCAGCAGCCTGCACGCCGCGCTCGAGTGCTGCGGCCTTGCCGCGATTGACGGGCAATTCGATGACACGCGCGCCGCACGCGCGGGCTCGTTCGGCGGTGTCGTCGGTGGAGCCATCGCTCACCACGATCACTTCGCCAATGAGCGGGTGGCCAACCAATGGCGCGATGACCTCTGCGATAGTGGTTCCCTCGCAGTAGGCCGGGATAACCGCCGAGACTCGTTCTTGCTCGTTGTTCGCGCCATGCATAGCGGACCCCTGATCGGTTCGCACTTCACCGGCCTTGAGGCTGGCTGAAGCATGATTCACGCCAGTTGACCCCGGTTCTTCCCGGGGTGGTTCTTCTGGGGGCTTGAGCGTGCCTATGGTGGCAAGCCCGGGTAATTATTTCCACCCGTCTTTGGTGGCTGTCAAAGTGACGACTTCCGGGGCAGGCGCAGCGGTACCAGCTGGAGCGGGCCGCCACCGAGAATGATGACGGCGAGCATGATGCGGGCAGCTACCGCGGACGGTTCCCTGGTCGAGTCAGGTTGAGCTTACCCGCTGTCGGGTGGGTCGAGCACGAAGTGCAGGCATGGCTGGGAGCGAGGATTGAACTAGAGACGTGACTTTCCCGGCTTCAAGAATTGCGCAGCTCATCGACGGTGTGCATGGCGAAGAGCACCACGACTCCAGCCAGGGTTGCGTTGAAGTAAACAGTTACGATCAGGTTGAGCAAGATGTTCTCCAGTACGAAAGCGGATAGAGAAAGCCCCGCAGGGGCGGAGCTTTCGGGTGCGCATGTGCGCTCAGCAGGGAGGACCGTCAGGCGGCGGCCGCGAGCAGTTGCAGGTGCCTCGGTAGGATGACCGCGTCGATGGCGTGAATGACACCATTCGTTGCGACGATATCCGCCCGGGTGACGCGAGCTCCGTTGACCTTGACGCCCGGCGCTGCCGATGCGGTGAACGTGCTTCCCTGCATCGTCATCATCTCGCCGGTTCTCACGTCCTTGCTCACGAAAGTGCCGGAGACGACGTGATAGCTCAGAACCGCCTTGAGTTTCGCCGTGTCCTTGAGCAGGGCTTCGTACGCGCCAACCGATAGCCTCTTGAATGCGTCATCGGTCGGCGCGAAGACCGTGAACGGGCCTTTCGCGTTCAGAGCTTCGATCAGACCTGCCGCCTTGAGACCTTCAACGAATTTGGTGAATTGGCCCGCAGCGATCGCCGTATCGACGATGCCTTGCGCGGGTCGGGTTGCAGGGACGCTCTTCAAGTGATCCATGAGAGTGATTTCCTCGGCGTATGACCGCGAGAATACGCAGGCCAACTCAGCTCGAATTCGGCTGAGGCGTCGGAGTATGCGCGCTAAATGGGTTGCGTGCGGTGGATCGCTGAAATAAGTCTGCCGTCATCCGATTCAACTTGACTTCCACCGCGATGGGGCGAGGGGCGGGCCGCCTGCCGGGTTCTCATCGTGCGCAAGCGCACAGACGCAGCGATGACCTCGGCTCAGATTGGTCGCTAAGCTCCGTGAGCACAGCGACGATTACTGCAGCGATGCAGTGACGCCCCGATGGCAATGAGCGTCACTGCGATCATTCGGCCTCACGATTCAGGAGACGACTATGCAAGACGGTCAGGCTTCAAGCCCCTCGTCGCAACTCATAAGAAAGCTGAGACGACTCTGGAACGAGCCGACCACCGCCAGGTGCCGGCGTCTGTCTCGTGACGCAGAGAACCATCAGCAGGGCGCGCAATTGGATGCCTGGGAGGATGAAGGCGGAGCGAGCGCACCGCGGTCTTGTTGAAGAGCTGAGGTCACCACCATGGAAAATCCAGGGCGCGGCGGAACCATCGTGCGGAGCGAGTACATGATCGACCGCTTTCGCGTCAGCTTCGAGTCAGGCAGTGCATGGCACTGCGCGTGCAGGGATTTTGCCGTATCCAAAGCGTGCAGCCATTCGCGGGAAGCTGCCGGAATGCGCGCCGCCCAGGCGCAGATCGTGGAGCACGTGGCCACCGGGCGCTCGCAATTGACACAGGGCGCGGGGCGAAATTCAGCTGGGAGCGTGTCTTGAACCAGGCTGCATCCGGATGGGTCTCACCCGTACACCTTACTGGTGTACGGCTGGCGGAGTCGGCTTGCTGCACGGAACCCGGACGGTGAACTGGCTGCCAAGCCCTGGACCTTCACTTGCCGCACGCAGTGTCCCGCCATGAGCTTCGATGACATGCCGGGCCAGATACAGGCCGATGCCGACACCGCCCTCCGAGCGTTCCGTTGACGCCTGCCCGGCCTGCTCCCACAGGTCGAAGATCCCATCGAGCTGCCTGGCGGCGATGCCAATGCCGTTGTCGCTCACAGTGATCACGGCCTCATCCCCATCGCGCACCGCGTCGATGTGAATCTTTCCGCCCCGATCCGTGTATTTGCCTGCGTTTCTCACGAGGTTCTGCAAAGCCTGCGACAGCCACACGACATCTGCGTCGAGACCTATCGGTTCATGGGGCACGCTCACCACCAACGCATGGCCGTGTGCTGCGATGAAGGGGCCGACAGTCTCGACCAGGCGCTCGACCATCTCTGACACCGTGACGGTCCTGCGCCGCAGTTCGAGGTTTCCAAGGTGCAGCCGCGAAACATCGAGCAGATCGTCAATCAACTGGCTCATCCCCTGGACCTGGCGATCGATGATATCCGAGGTTTGCCTCGTCCCCACTGCGTCAAGCGTTCCGCTTCTGAGCAGCGCAGCGGCATTGCGGATCGGGCCCAGCGGGTTGCGCAACTCGTGCGCCAGGATCGCGATGAAGCGATCCTCATTGCGGCCCGCGGCCACTGCGAGCTCCGCGGCCTTGCGCCGTTCCGAGAGATTGATCTCGATCTGGTCGAGCGAAATCAGCAGTTCCAAGGCCGCGCCGCAAAAATTCGCCAGGCTCGTGAGGAGCCTCGCATCCTCGGCGTCGAAGTGGCGCCTGACATCGTGCGCCACAACCCAGATCGTCCCGAGCGGCCGGCGATCGACGTGAATGGGAATCGTCAGGGTCTCTTCGATGGCGGGACGGAGGGAGTCGATGTAGGAGAAATGCTGGACCGGCCGGATCATGAGCTGGATGGCATCGTGGTCGAGCACCGTCCCACAGGGACTGAACGCGCGCGGCAGGGCCCTTCCCACGAGGGGCGCAAATTGCCCGGCGATCGCGCGCCACCGAACCACGGGCACACCGCGCGAGTCTTCGAGCAGGCTGATTCCTGCGGAATGCGCGCTGCACAATTCGAGGGCGACCTCGGCCAGGTTCTGCAACGCAGATCGGGGTGAGGCGGACAGCGTCGCGAGCAGAGTGCCCAGTGCCTGGCTCTCACCTTCGAAATCGGGCGCTCGTCGCGGCCTGCGCATCAGCTCGGGCGTGGCGATGACTGAGGCGAGCGGCACCGCCATCGGCGAGAACGCTTCTGCGGACATTAAGTTTGCTCCCTGGTGAGGCACCGCTGGCGCAACGCCACGGCGTGGCTTTGAAACAATTCGGCCCTCAACATCCGTGTTGCGGTACGTTGCAATGAATCCGACACGTCATCTGTGCGGTCCCGTACCTACCTACAACTGAATCTTGTAAATCTGTGCAATCGGGCTTCCAGGCGCAGGTAGAAACTACCCGCTATTGCGCTGCTCAGTCTGTACGCTACCGAACCTAACGGGCGCCACGGTACAGCGGCGTACGGCCTGTTCCGCGCGGCCCAGCCATGCTGCCATGCACCGCTATGTACGCTATGGCACATACAAATCGTGGCTATTCCTTTACCGTCGGCCGATAAGCGAATCTGCGAGTCGGGTTCGCGCATCACGGTGACTGCCCCACATCAGGGAGACCGGCGATCGGTACGAGAATCAAGCCCGCTCAGCCACTTGCCAAGCTTGCCACCGGCATCCCGGGATTCGATGAGTTGAGCTGCGGCGGGTTGCCGCGACACCGCACGACCCTCCTCATCGGGGGTCCCGGTGCGGGCAAGACCGTCTTCGCTCTGCAATGTCTCGTCAACGCTGCACGCCGGCAACGATCGCGCGGCATGTTCGTGGCGTTCGAGGAGAGCCCTCGTCAGATCATCGCCAATGCCGCCACCTTCGATTGGGGACTGGCGGGTCTCGCGGCGAAGGATCTGTTCCTGATGGATGCCCACTTGTCACCCACGCTGGTCACGGCCGGGGACTTCGACCTGGTCGGAATGCTGGCCATGCTCGCGGCGAAGAAGAAAGAGATCGGCGCGCAGTGGATCGTCTTTGACGGCATCGACGTGCTGCTGACGCTGCTCCAGGATCCGGTCGCGGAAATGCGCGAGATCTACCGCATCCGCGATTGGCTCGAGGACAGCGCGCTCACAGCTATCATCACGGCCAAGCTCGAGAATCGCAGTTCCGAGACCGTGCATTACGGCTTCCTGCAGTTCATGGTCGACTGCGTGGCGCGATTCGAGCGGCGCCAGGAGGATCGCGTCTCGACGCGCACCATCCAGATCACGAAATACCGTGGTTCGGACTACGCCTCGGCCCAATTCCCCGTGAGCTTTGGACCGCTGGGCATCGAGGTGGGCGCCACCGAACGGGCCGAATTCGTCCACGAAGCCTCGAGCGAGCGGATTACCGCGGGCTTCAAACGTCTCGACGCGATGCTCGGCGGCGGTATATTCCGCGGTAGCACTACGCTCGTCACGGGAGTGCCGGGCACTTCCAAAACCACTCTGGCCGGCAAGTTCGCGGAAGCAGCCTGCCGGCGCGGCGAGCGAACCCTGTTCGTGAGCTTTGACGAGGCTGCCGAACAGATAACTCGCAACCTGACTTCGGTGGGAATTCAGCTCAGGACTCACATCAAGTCCGGCATGTTGCGGATGTACTCTGCGCACACCGAAGGCGTCAGCGCGGAGGAGCACTTGATCACGCTCAGAGCGCTGATCCGTGAGCATCGACCGCTTTGCATGGTGGTCGACCCGCTGAGCGCAATCGCGAAGGCCGGCACCCTGGGTGCTGCACGCACGGTTGCAAACCGGCTCATCTACATGATCAAGGACGAGGGGATCACTTTGGTGGTGACGGCGCTGAGCGAGACCGAGGATGCGCGCAGTGAATCGACCGACCTGCAGGTGTCGACGATTGCGGATACCTGGATTCATCTCTCGTATCTGGTGCGAGGCGGCGAACGCAACCGCTCCCTCACGATCGTTAAATCACGCGGCACAGCTCACTCCAACCAGGTACGCGAGCTCATATTGAGCAAGGCCGGCCCCACGCTTACGGATGTGTACAGCGCAGGGGGCGAGGTGCTGATGGGTACGCTGCGCTGGCAAAAGGAGGCCGAGGAGAGCTCGAGAAAGATCCGGCAGCGGCAGCAATTCGATCAGAAGCGCCGCGGGCTGCAATTTGCCGAAGCCAGGACCAGAGCCCAGATCAAGAACCTGCAGCTGGAGCTCGAGAGGCAGCGCGCTGAACTGGCCCGCTCC
>DATIEU010000598.1:0-2084 GCA_035455565.1 Steroidobacteraceae bacterium
GACGTCAAGCCGGTGCTTGACACAGTGGCCTCGCACGCGGCCCGCATCTGCCATGCGCAGACCGTGGACATCGTGCTGGCCGATGGACCTTCGCTGCGCGTCGTCGCAAGCGTCGGCGACGAGGGCCGCGTGCTGGGCCAGGTGTTGCCGCTCGACCGGAGGAGCGTCAGCGGGCGTTCGATCGTGGACCGGGTGCCGGTGCATGTAGCCAACATGCAGGAGGCGGAGAGCGAATTCCCTCTCGGCTGCGAGCTGGCACGCAAATACGGCTTTCGCACCATTCTCGGCGTGCCGCTGCTGCGCGAAGGCCGTGCGCTCGGAGCCATCATGGTGCGGCGAACAGAGGTGCGGCCAATAGAGGACAAGCATGTCGCGCTGCTCAAGACCTTCGCCGACCAGGCGGCGATCGCGATCGAGAACGTGCGCTTGTTCAACGAGACGAAAGAGGCGCTCGAGCGGCAGACGGCGACCGCCGAGATCCTCAAAGTGATCAGCGCCTCGCCGAGCGACGTGCAGCCGGTGTTCGACGCGGTGGCCGTAAACGCGGCCCGGGTGTGCGGCGTGGACGATGTGGCCATTCTGCGAACCGAGGAACGCGACCTGCGGCGCGTCGCGCACTACGGCAGCGTGCCGGTTACCCCGGACACTCTCGTGCCAGTGCCGCCCGGCAGCGTCAACGAGCGCGTGCTTTCCGAGCGCCGCACGCTGCACGTCCCCGATACGGCTGCGCCATCGTTCGCGCGGGAGTTTCCGGGCTCGCAGTTTTTGGCGATGGGCGTTCGCGCGCTGCTCGCGACGCCGCTCGTTCACGACGGCGCGGCGGTCGGTGTGATCCATCTCCGGCGCTCGGAGCCGCGGCCATTCACCGACAAGCAGATCGCGTTGCTCGAGACCTTCGCCGACCAGGCGGTTATCGCCATCGAAAACGTGCGCTTGTTCAACGAGACGCGGGAGGCGCTTGAGCGTCAGACGGCAACCGGCGAGATCCTCGCCTCGATGAGCGGCTCGATGACGGACACCAAGCCCGTGTTCGACGCGATCGTGCGCAACCTGCTGCGCCTCTTCGGCACCGGCTATGCCGTGGTCGCGTTGAGGCGCGGCGAAGTATTCGAGCTCGCGGGTTTCAAGGGCGAGCCGGGCTTCGAGCGCTTGCAGGAGGTCTATCCGCTTCCTGTCGACCGGAACACGATCATCGGCGAGGTCGTCATCGCGGGGCAGGTCAGGAAATACACGCCGGTGGTCGGCAATCCCGCCATGCCCCGCAGCACTGCGGAGCTCGGACAGCGATTCGGCTTCAACTCGGTCATGGCGGCGCCGATGATGTGGAAGGGCGAAGCGATCGGAGTGATCCTGACCGCGCGGCGCCAGGCGCTGCCGTTCGACGACAAGCAGGCGGCGCTGATCCAGTCGTTTGCCGATCAGGCAGTCATCGCTATCGAGAACGTGCGGCTGTTCACCGAGCTGGAGAGCCGCAACCGGGAGCTGCGGGTGGCGCTGGAGCAGCAGACGGCGACCAGCGAGCTGCTCAAGGTGATCGGCCGATCGACGTTCGAGCTCCGGCCGGTGTTCGAGACGCTGGCCGAGAACGCGGCCCGGCTGTGCGAGGCCGATCGGGCGCTCATCTTCCGCTTCGAGGAGCAGCGCCTGCGCATCGTCGCGACGCACAACACGCCCCCGGAGTTCCGCGCGTTCGTCGAACAGAACCCCATCCCGCTGGGGCGCGGCAGCAGCGTCGGGCGGGCCGCCTCCGAGCGGCGCACCGTGCACATCCCCGACGTCTGGGCGGACCCCGAGCACAACTACAAGGGTCGACAGGTGGATCCCCACCGCACCGTCCTGGCGGTGCCAATGCTCAGGGTGACCGAGCTGCTTGGCGTCATCTTCATCTATCGCCACGAGGTGCGGGCGTTCGCCGACAGCCAGATCGCGCTGGTGAAGACCTTCGCCGACCAGGCGGTGATCGCGATCGAGAACGTGCGCCTGTTCAAGGAACTGCAGGAGCGCACCGAGGCGCTCACCAAGTCGGTGGATCAGCTCACCGCGCTGGGCGAAGTCGGGCAGGCGATCAGCTCAACGCTCGACCT
>DATIEU010000599.1:0-4255 GCA_035455565.1 Steroidobacteraceae bacterium
GCCAGCTCGCGAGCGGGCGTATCGAGAGCGCCAGGCGCTCCACGGGATCGATGGTGCGAAATACCAGCGGGTTCAGCATGATCGACAGCAGTGCTGCCACCAGGATGAGACTCTGGCCCTCCGGCGGCAGCATGCCGAGCGCCAGGCCCATCGCGGCGAGGATGAACGAGAACTCGCCGATCTGTGCGAGGCTCGCCGACACCGTTAGCGCGGTCCTGAGCGGGTAGCGAAACGCGAGCACGATCAAGAGCGCCGCGATCGACTTGCCGGCGACCACGATCAGGATCACGACGAGCACTTGCACGGGCCGCTCGATCAACACCGCGGGATCGAACAGCATGCCGACGGATACAAAAAAGAGCACGGCGAAGGCATTCTCGAGTGGCACCGCCTCGGCGGCAATGCGACTGGTGAGTTTGGATTCGTTGATCACGACCCCGGCGAAAAAAGCACCCAGCGCAAATGACACGTCGAAGGCGATCGCCGAGCCATAAGCGATCCCCAGAGCCACTGCGATCACGAAGAGCGTCACCAGATCTCGCGACCCCGCGTGTGCCACCTGCGCAAAGACCCACGGGAAGAGACGCACCCCCACGAAGTAGATGATGATGAAGAAGACCGCGATCTTGCCGAGGGCGATGCCGAGCTCGCGGCCGAGCAGCGGCCAGTCGATTGCTGCCGAGGCCGCGGCGTCGGGTCCCAACGCATCGGCGACGGCGGGCAGCACCACCAGCGCGAGGACCATCGCGAGATCCTCGACAACGAGCCAGCCAACCGCGATTCGCCCGTTGACCGAATCGAGCGCGCCATGTTGCTCGAGAGCCTTGAGCAGCACGACCGTGCTGGCGACGGAAAGCGCGAGCCCAAACACCAGGCCGCTGAGGAGTGGCCATCCCCAGATAGTCGCCATGCCCGCGCCCAGTGCCGTAGCGACGGCGATCTGTACGATGGCGCCCGGGATGGCGATGCCGCGCACCTCGCGCAGGTCGGCAAGTGAAAAGTGCATGCCGACGCCGAACATGAGCAGGATCACGCCGATCTCGGCGAGCTGCGGGGCGAGATGCGTGTCGGCGACGAATCCGGGCGTGAAGGGACCGACCGCCACGCCGGCGAGGAGATAGCCGATGATCGGCGGGAGGCGCAGACGCGCCGCGACGAAGCCGAGCAGGAATGCCACCGCCAGGCCAACCGCGATCGTGGCGATGAGGGGGACGTGGTGGGGCAAGAGCGGCTCCGCGATGTCAGTGAGTCGCGAGAGCGAATATAAACACAAAGGCCCGCCGGGTGGCGGGCCTTGGTGTGTCTGGCTGGGGGACTAGGATTCGAACCTAGGTTGGCGGAGTCAGAGTCCGCAGTCCTACCGCTAGACGATCCCCCAATAAGCCACCCACGTAAGTTTGTCCCAAAGCGGACAATACTTTCGCGGGGCCCGGCTGGGAAGAGCGAAGACCTCGCAGTGCGGCTAGCGCTTCGAGTACTGCGTGCCGCGGCGAGCCTTGCGGCGTCCGACCTTCTTGCGCTCCACTTCGCGCGCGTCGCGCGTCACGAAGCCCGCCTGCCGCAACGGCTTGCGCAGCGCTTCATCGTAGGCCATGAGCGCGCGCGTGATGCCGTGACGGATCGCGCCGGCCTGCCCGGTGATGCCCCCGCCCTCGACCTGCACGGACACGTCGAACTTGTTGGCGAGCTGCGCCACCTCGAGCGGCTGGCGCACGATCATGCGCCCGGTCTCGCGCCCGAAGAACTCGTCGAGAGTGCGATCGTTGATGACGATCTTGCCGCTGCCCGGCGAGATGTGCACCCGCGCGGTGGAGGTCTTGCGTCGTCCGGTGCCGTAGAAGGTATTGGTGGTTGCCATGCTGGATCTTCTGGTGCGATGAATTACAGGGCCAGGTTCTTCGGTTGCTGGGCGGCGTGTGGATGCTTGTCACCCGCGAACACGTGGAGCTTGCGGAACATCTTCCGGCCGAGCGGGTTCTTGGGGAGCATGCCCTTCACGGCGAACTCGAGCGCGCGCTCCGGGTGCTTCTGCAGGAGCTTGCCCAGGGCGATCGACTTGAGATTGCCCAGGTACCCGGTGTGATGGTGGTAGAACTTCTCTTCGAGCTTCGCGCCCGTGACACGCACCTTTTCGGCGTTGATCACGATCAGGTGATCGCCCATGTCGACGTGCGGCGAATAGTCGGCCTTGTGCTTGCCCTTGAGGCGATGTGCCAGCTGCGACGCGAGCCGCCCGAGCGTGCGGCCGGCGGCGTCGACGACATACCAGTCGCCGCGGACCGTCCCCGGCTTGGCGAAAACCGTGTTCATGACCTGAAGCTCCGTGAGCGGCGCGCCCAAACGGCGCGCTGGGGGTGTGCGAAAAAGGCCGGAAGTTTACTGAACCGACCCCTGCTTTGCAAAGCAATACAGGGGCTTGGCCGCGACGGCTGAGCGGCCGGCAAGGCGCGCCATATATAATGTGTGCATGCCTCGTAAGTCACTGACCGGATTGGACCTGCTGTGGGCGGCGGCGGACCGCGCGCTGCACACGCTGGCAGCTCCGGCGAGCGCGCAGCGACCCAACCCGGCACAGGCCGAGGTCTCCGCCGAGTTGGCCGATGGCGAGCGCCGCCAAGTGGCGGCCCTGATGCGCATCAATCACGCCGGCGAAGTCGCAGCCCAGGCGCTCTATCACGGGCAGGCCCTGACCGCGCGCAATCCGCAACTTCGCGAGACGCTCCGCGACGCCGCGGACGAGGAAGGCGATCACCTGGCCTGGTGCGACGAGCGGCTGCGCGAGCTCGGCAGCCGGCCGAGCCTGCTCAATCCGCTGTGGTACGCGGGTTCATTCGCTATTGGCGCATTGGCGGGTGTCTGCGGCGATCGCGTGAGCCTCGGCTTTCTGGTTGAGACCGAGCGTCAGGTCGAGGGGCACCTGGAGGATCATCTCGCGCGCTTGCCGGCGGCTGACGCTCGCAGCCGCCGCGTGCTCGAACAGATGAAGTGCGATGAAATTCGCCATGGCAACACGGCGCATTCCGCGGGTGCTGCGGAATTGCCGGGGCCGGTGAAGCTCCTGATGAAACTCACATCCAGGGTAATGACGCGCACGGCGTACTGGCTGTAGCCGGGCGTCGCTTGCGGTAACGGACTCGTTGTAATACAAACGCGGCCTGAGGCGATGAACCGTCGGCCGGGGGGAGATATGGAAGAAGGCGCCAAGCCACTAAGCGACATTCCGGCGATCAATCGCTTTCTCAGTTATTGCCGCATTCGCACCGTTCCTTCGAAGACCGTCGTCATCCACGCTGGCGACCTGCCCGACATCCTCTACTACATCATCAGCGGCTCGGTCGAGGTGATGATCGAGGACGAGGACGGCAACGAGATGGTGCTCGCCTACCTCAACAAGGGTCAGTTCTTTGGCGAGATGGGTCTCTTCTACGAGCAGCCAACGCGCAGCGCCTGGGTGCGAACGCGCCAGCAGTGCGAGCTCGCAGAGATGACGTATCCGCGCTTCCGGCAGATCGCCGCCGAGAGCCCGGGCCTGATCTTCGAGCTCGCGACGCAGCTCGCCACGCGACTCGATCGCACCAACCGCAAGCTCGGCGACCTGGCATTCGTTGATGTCACGGGCCGCGTGGCGCACGCCATCATGGACCTGTGCGGCGAGCCCGACGCCATGACGCACCCGGAAGGGATGCAGATCAAGGTGAGCCGCCAGGAGCTGAGCCGCCTCGTGGGTTGCTCCCGCGAAATGGCCGGCCGGGTGCTGAAGGTGCTCGAAGAGCAGGGGCTGCTGAAAGCGACGGGCAAGACGATCGTCGTCTACAACGCACGACCCAAGACCAAGACTCGTCCCGTCGTCGTGCCCACCAAGCCGATGATGCGCGACCGGGTCGGCGGGCCGGTCGACGATGACGATGACGACCTGGACGAGGACGAGTAGCTAGCCCTTCCCGCTCGCGACGCCCTTCGCGATTTCCTCGCGCATCCTGCCAATCGTGGCGGCGTAATCGCCGCTGCCGAAAATCGCCGAGCCGGCCACGAACGTGTCGGCGCCGGCGCGTGCGATCGCCGCGATGTTGTCGACCTTCACGCCGCCGTCGATCTCGAGCCTGACCTCACGGCCACTTGCGTCGATACGTTTGCGTGCCGCCTCGAGCTTCGCCAGCGACGACGGAATGAACTTCTGCCCGCCGAAGCCCGGGTTCACCGACATGAGCAGCACCATGTCGATCTTGTCGAGCACGTGGTCCAGCCACGTGAGCGG
>DATIEU010000600.1:0-18442 GCA_035455565.1 Steroidobacteraceae bacterium
CGGAGGTGCCAACCACGTGCGCCTCGATCGCGTGCTCGCCGCCGAGCACACGCGCCTGGAGGCGCTCCTGCAGCGTAGCGAGACTCACGCCGCCACCGCCAACTCCCGCGCTGCGAGCGTGCGCGCCAACTCGAGCTCGGCGAGCAATTCGTCGAGCGGCGGAATGTTCGCGTCGCGCTCGATCGTCGTCGCGACATCGCCGAAGCGGCGGACCGCGGCGCGATACAGCTCCCACACCGGGTCTGGCACGGGACGATCGTGCGTGTCGATGAGATACGCACCCTGCACCTGGTGACCGGCCAGGTGAAACTGCTGCACGCGCTCGCGGGGGATGCCGGCGAGAAACGCCTGCGCGTCGAAGCCGTGGTTCACGCTGCTCACGTGGACATTGTTGATGTCGAGGAGGATCAGGCAATCAGCGGCCTCCGCCACCGCGCGCAGAAACTCCCACTCGCTCAGCGTTGAATCGCGAAACGTCACGTAGCTCGAAACGTTTTCGAGCACGAGACGCCGGCCCAGCAAGTCCTGCACCTGCTCGACGCGCTGCACCACGTGGCGCAGTGCCTCCTCGGTGTGCGGCAACGGCAGCAGGTCGTGCAGGTTGGCGCCGCCCACGCCCGTCCAGCACAGGTGATCGGAAATCCACGCAGGCTCGATCCGCCGGGCGAGTGCTTTCACCTCCCGCAGGTACTCGAAGTCGAGCGGCGCGCTGCTGCCGATCGACAGCGACACACCGTGCATGGCGAGCGGAAAACGCTCGCGCACGCGCGTGAGGTAGTGCAGCGGCTTGCCGCCGGGAACGAGGTAGTTCTCGGTCAGGATCTCGAACCAGTCGACCGCCGGCGCGTTTCTGAGCACCGCCTCGTAGTGATCGGGACGGAGGCCGAGGCCGAAGCCGGGCGAGGGTTGCATGCGAGCGCTCATCCGGATGCGCAGACGATGAGGCCGGGGCCAGCGGCGGCACCCGGCCTCGCGATCAGGCGGCGCTCAGGTGCCCGCCTTGTCCTTTTCGAGTTTCGCCTTCGCCGCGTCGCACTCGGCCTTGGTGAGCTCCAGGTAGCCGTGGCCCTTGCAGGAATTCTGGCCTGCACAGGCATTGGACGCGGTCGCGCACGCCGACGTGCCCTTGCAGCTGTTCACCCCTTCGCACTTCACCTTGGCTTCGTCGGCCGCAAACGCGCTGGTCACTGCCAGCGTCGAGAACGCCAGTGCCGCTGCGGTGGCGAGCGCCACGCCAGAAAGTCTGCGATTCATGTTGAGCTCCCGTGTTTAGTGGTTCTTGCAAGGCTCCGCGACGCCCCGGCGCCGCAGTTCGCCCACCGGTAGACCGGCGAATCGCCGAAATTGTTGCACATCCTCTTGCGGCGCAGGACACCCGCCTGGACGAGTCTCCCCGCGGCGTCGGGCATACTGCACGTCCTCAGCCGCAACTCCGCGGCGTACATGGGGAATACGCATGCCGGGGCTCAGCGGTGGCCGTTTTCTGCTGGCGGCGCTCTGCCTGGTGGTCGGCGCTCACGCGGTCGCTGCCGAGCTCGCGGTCGAGCTGCCGCCCGGGTTGCAGGTTCCCGCGGCGGCACAACCGGGCCCGGACTTCGACGCCGAGAAGGCCACGCAAGCCTATCTCGCGCTCCTCACGCCCGAGCAACGTGCCCGCTCGGACGCCTACTACGAAGGCGGCTACTGGGTCTCGCTGTGGCAATTTCTCATCGGGCTCGCGGAGCTGTTCGTGATCCTGTGGTTGGGCTGGTCGGCGCGTCTGCGCGACTGGGCGGAACGGCGCGCGCGGGCTCGCTGGCTCCAGGTGCTGATCTACGCATTGGTGCTGACGCCGCTCCTGTGGGCGCTCACGCTGCCCCTCTCCTGGTACACGGACTTCATACGCGAGCACAGCTACGGCCTCTCGAACCAGGATTTTGGCGAGTGGCTGTGGGACGCATTCAAGTCGATGCTGGTGTCGGCAGCGCTGTTCGCGATCGTGGTGGTTGCCGTCTACAGCTTCGTGCGACGCAGCGGCGGCCGCTGGTGGATACGCGCCACGGCTTTCGCGTTCGCGTTCATGTTGTTCGTGTTCATGATCACGCCGGTGTTCGTGAGCCCGCTCTTCAACAAATATCAGCCGCTCGATGCGGGCCCGGTGCGCGACGCCGTATTGTCGCTCGCGCGCGCCAACGAGATTCCCACCGACAACGTCAAATGGTTCGACGCCTCGAAGCAGACCAAGCGCATCAGCGCCAACGTTTCGGGCCTGTTCGGCACGACGCGCGTGAGCCTCAACGACAACCTGCTCGAGCGCACTTCGCTCCCCGAGATCAAGGCGGTGCTGGGCCACGAAATGGGCCACTACGTGCTGCATCACCCGCTGCGACACGCGTTCTACTACACGCTGCTGTTCGGAGTCGGCTTCCTGCTGCTCGAGCGCCTGCATCAGCGCGCGCTGACGCGCTGGGGCGCACGCTGGGGGGTGCGCGAACGCGCCGACCCGGCGGGCCTGCCGCTCGCGCTCATCATCCTCACCACCTACTTTTTCGTAACGGCGCCGCTCACCAATCGCAACATCTACGTGGCGGAAGCCGAGGCCGACCTTTACGGGCTCAACGCCGCGCGCGAGCCCCATGGATTTGCGACGGTGGCCATGCGGCTCGGCGCCTACCGCAAGCTCGAGCCTTCCGCGGCGGAAGAATTCCTGCTCTACGATCACCCGAGCGGCAAGCGGCGCGTCGAGATGTCGATGCGCTGGCTGGCAGAGAACCAGGCGCTCGTGATGCAGCAGATGGCGGCGAGCCCGCTGCCGCCGACCGAGACTCGTTGAGCCGGCGGATCAGCCGCTGCGCGGGCGTCCTTCGCGCGGCGGAAGCTCGTGGTAGTCGGCCGTGCGCGTGAGCCCGCGCAGCGCCGCGATCACGCTGTCGGGCGGGATGGTGGGCCGGCGCGTTTGCAGACTCATCCACAATCCCTGACTGGTAACGCGGGCCGCTCGCTTGCCGTTGGCGCGGAAGAACTCGTTGCGCAGCCGCATCTGCGCACCGTCCGCGCTCAGGCCGTCGAGCTCTAGGGTGACGGTGACCGGCTCCAGCAGGCGCAATTCGCTGAAATATTCGAGCTCATCGCTCAGGACCACCGGGCCCACCTGCAGGCGCACGAACTCGCTCGCCGGCAGGCCGCGCGATTCGAAGTACAGGAAGCGCGCATCGACCGCGAGATTAAGATAACCCGCGTTGCCCAGGTGCTGGTTGAAGTCCACCTGGGCCCAGCCCACGCGCAGCTCGCACCTGAAGACCTCGCCACCCACTCCTTTTATATCTCCCTCACCATGCGCGCGGCGCACCCGCCTGACGCCAGACCACCTCGGCACGGTCGCCGACTGTGAGCCGCGCCCCGGCCCCCCGCTCGATGACGGCGTTCATGCCAAAGGCCACGCCATTGAGCGAGCGCAGCTGGCGGTAGGCGCGCAATGTGCGCAGCGGCTCGTCCCCGTCGCGCTCGCCACTCGTCTGGTCGGTGGTCGTGGTGATGCAGCGGATGCAAGGCTTTACGCACCGGAGGGTCACGGGACCGATCGTCAGGCGCTCGATGTCATCCTCGGCATACGGATCGAGTCCACGCAGCACGATGTTCGGCCGGAAGCGCGCCATCGGTATGGCCCTGGGCAGGCGCGCATTGAGATCGGCGAGCGAGGATTCGCTGGTGATCAGCACCGCGAAAGCGTCGGCCAGGTAGTAATGCGAGTCCTCATTGCCGGTGAAGCGCGGATTGCTGACGCGCTCCGCACCGGGTTCGAGGCGCACGAGCTGGGCGCGAATGCCGGCGACGGCTTGCAGCCACTCCCGGGTATCGACGTCCACCGGGTGCGCCAGGCAGTCGTCATTCCAGATGCGCACGCGCCGGGCTGCGCCGCTCGTCGCGACGGGACAACGCAACTCCGCGTGACCCGCGGACCGCAGCACCAATGTGCCATCCTCGACGCTCGGCTCGACGCGCGCGAGCGGCCCGCATTCGCGCTGCGTGATGAACCGCCCGGCCTCGGTGACGAACATCCAATGCCGGTCCCACTCGAAACCGGTCGCATGCAGTACGTTCGAGGAGTGGCCCAGCCCCCGGCAGGACTTTACGGGGTAGGTGTGGAGCGCGGTGATTTCGACGGCCATGATTGATCGTTTGGGGTGTCGGGTTCGGGAGGTCTTTTCAGGACCGTCGAAAACAGGACGTTTTCGTCGGAGCCCCCAGGGACGGGTTTACGGCGTTCCAGAAAAGACCTCCCGAACCCGACGCCCGGACTCTCAGTCATCGGTGATGTTGCGGAAATCCACGCCCAGCGAGCGGAGCTTGCGATACAGGTGCGTGCGCTCCATACCGACGCGCTTGGCGAGCTGCCCGACCTTGCCGTTGCAGATCAGGAGCTGCTGCTGCAGGTAGGCACGCTCGAACTGTTCGCGTGCTTCACGTAACGGCAGCGCCAGCAGATCCTGCTTGACCAGGGGCTCGTTGCCCGGCGCCTGGGTGGAGAGCTCGCGCTCGATCTCCTCGAGACCGATCTCCTCGCCGCCCTGCAGAATGAGCAGCCGGTGCACCAGGTTCTTGAGCTCGTGGATGTTGCCGGGCCAGGGGTAGTTGCGCAGGCGGTTCTGGGCCGCGACGCTGAAGCGCCGGAAGGGCAACCCGGCATCGTCGACCAGGCGATCGACGTAGTAGCGCAGGAGCTCCGGCACGTCCTCGGCGTATTCGCGCAGCGGCGGCACGCGCAGCGTGATCACGTTGAGCTGCGACAGCAGGTCGCGGCGGAATGGCTCGGCCCCGCCACGCGTCTCGAAGCCGGGCTGCGCCGAGCTCAGGAAACGGACGTTGAGCGTGACGGGCTGTGTGCCGCCCACCCGCGTGAAATGGCCGTTCTCGATGTCCGCGAGCAGCATCCGCTGCACCGCCGGCGACAGGTCCTCCACCGCGTTGAGAAACAGGCTCCCGCCTTCGGCTTCGTCATACAGGCCTTTGCGCACGCTGCCGCCGGATTCAGAACCTCGCAGTCGCGCCGCGGCATCATCATCCGTAAGGCTGCCCGCGACCGCGACCACGAGCGGGCTGGCGGCGCGGGCGCTGAGACTGTGCAGATAACGGGCAAATGCTTCGCGGCCGGTGCCCGATTCACCGATGAAGAGGATCGGCGCATCGTGCGGGGCCACCTGCTGAACCTGCTCGCGAATCATCTGCATCGCGCGGCTGCGGCCGACCGGCGCGATCGGCGGTGGCAGGAGCGAGCGCACGCTCTGACGCTTCTGCCGGCCCGCATCCAAAGCGCGTTCGACAGTACGCAGGAGCTTGGCTAGCGATAGCGGTTTCTCTACGAAATCGAAGGCACCGAGACGCGTCGCCTCCACCGCGGTTTCGACGGTGCCGTGACCCGACATCATCACCACCGGGCAGTCCGCGCTCGGCGTGTGCGACCATTCGCGCAGCAGCGTGATGCCATCGGTGTCGGGCATCCAGATGTCGAGCAGCACCAGGTCGGGGCTCTGCCGCGCGCGCGAGGCGCGCGCCTGTTGCGCGTCGGCCGCGACCTCCACCTCGTAGCCCTCCTCCGAGAGGATCTCGCGCAGCAGGCTCCTGATGTCGGCTTCGTCATCGACGATGAGTATGCGGGGTGAGCTCATGCGCGCTCTCTCCTCAGTTCATTCTTGCGCGGGTCGCGGGCCGCGTGGGCACGAGCGCGCTCGTTGAGCGGCAACGTGACACGCACGCGGGCGCCGCCGGTGCGCCGGTTCTCGGCTTCGATCCAGCCTCCGTGCTCGTCCACGATCTTCTTGACGATGGCGAGCCCGAGACCGGTCCCTTTCGGCTTGCTGGTCACGTACGGATCGAACACCTGGCTGATGATATCGCTCGCGAACCCCGGACCATTATCCGTCACCGTGATCTCGGCGAGCGGACGGCCCGACTGCTGGTCGAGCCGGGTGCCGATCTGCACCTGGGCGTCGGTTCGTCCCTCGAGTGCTTCCATCGAATTGGTCATGAGGTTGTTGAGGATCTGGCGTACGCGTCCGCGGTCGGCTTCGAGCTCCCTGAGCGCAGGATCGAGCTCGAGTTTGACCTGCACGCGGCTGTCCTGCGAGCGATATAACTCAGCGACCTCGGTGATGAGCTGGTTCAGGTCGAAGGGCGTCAGGGTCATGTCCGGTGCGCGGGCGTAATCGCTGAACGCATTCACCATCTGCTTCATGGCTTCGACCTGCTGCACGATCGTGTGCGTCGCACGCTCGAGCACCTGCGCGTCGTCCTCGCTCATATTGCCGAGATAGCGCCGCCGCATGCGCTCGGCTGACAGCTGGATGGGAGTGAGCGGGTTCTTGATCTCGTGCGCGAGGCGGCGAGCGACTTCACCCCACGCGGCATCGCGCTGGGCCTGCAGCATGACCGTGATGTCATCGAACACGATGACGAAGCCTCCCGGCTGCCCCTGTTCGCCGGGGAGACTGGTACAGGCGCACATCAGCACGCGGCGACCGCCTTCGCCGCGCAACTCGAGCTGCTCGCGCCACTCGGTCTCGCCGGCGCCGAAGTGCCCGCGCAGGGCGTCGATGAACTGCCCGACGAGACCGCTGGCGTTCGCCATGTCATCGAGCGACCTGCCGTAGGCGGATTCGAGGTCCGCTCCCAGGATATCGGCCGCCGCCTGGTTGGCGACGCGGAACGTGAGATCGGGCTCGAGCGACAGCACGCCGGTCGAGAGGCGCGCCAGGATCACCGCCAGGTTGGCACGCTCCTTCTCCACCGCCTGCTGGCTGCGGCGCGCCTCTTCGCGGGCGCGCGCGAGCCGCTTGGTCATGTCATTGAAGGAGTGCACCAGGAAGCCCATTTCGTCGCGCGTCGAGAGCGGCAGGCGCGTGTCGAAATCGCCCTTGCCGACCGCGCGAGTGCCGGCGGCCAGGTCCTGGATCGGCTGCACCAGGCGCTGCGCCGAGAAGAACGCGCCGTACACCGCGGCGAGCAGTGAGAGCAACAGGACCAGGGTGAGAGTGAGCACAAAACTCAGTTTCAACGGCTCGCGCAGGTACGAAAGCTCACCGTACCGCGTGTGCGCGCGCTGAACCGTATTGGCGAGGTCGGCGAGCCGATCAGACACCGGATACACCGCCAGCAATACACGCGCCTCGCCGCCGATTGCGGGGCGCGGCACCGGCACGGCGGTGCGGACCACGTAGCCGCCGGCCACCGGCTCGAGGCTCACGAATGGTCGACCCTGCCGCACCTGGAGCATGGCTTCTTCGAGCGGCCGTTGGGGCAGCGTATCGACCAGGCGCTCGGAGCTCGTCGCGATGATGCGCCCGTTTGCGCCGATCACCGTGAGCTCGGTCGCGCCGCCCTGCCGGCGTTCCTCGGCAAGCAGGGCAATGGCGGTGCGTTCGTCGGTCTCGCCGAGTGCCTGCGCGAGATCTTCGCTGCGCGTCAGCGATTCGCGCCGATTGAGATCGAGCACGGCACGACTCTGCTGCAGGGCCTCGCTCAGCTCCTGGCGCACCTCTACGTTGAACCAGCTGTCGATGCCGCGGTTCAGGAACTCGAGCGCGAAGTAGTAAACGACCAGGAGCGGCGCAATCACCAGCACGCCGAAGATCATGAGCGTGCGTGCCTTGAGCCGCGAGCCAATGATGTGTCGCCGGTAATCGCGCACCAGCTGCGTGAGCTTGACGGCGAGCATGGCGAGCAGCACCACCACCCCGACCGCGTTGATCAGCAGGATCCAGGGGTGGAGCTGGCCGAACTCCGCCGAGTTCTGCGCGGTCTTGGCGAGCAGCAGCAACGCGGCCAGCCACAACCCCGCGCCGATCGCGATCAGGACATAGCCGCCATAGCGCCTTATTGCAGCAAGGGCCATGTGTACCACTCGCTCACGCGATGCCAGTCGTCGGTCCAGAACATCAGCACGCGCAGGGCCACCGGGATGTCGCCCAAGTCGCGCGTGACACGCAGGTTGAGGTCGTAGCGTCGGCCCGGTTCGATCAGCGCGCGGTCGAGCACCGGCAGCCCGCTGATCTGACTCAACTGCTCGAGTGCATCATCGAGCGTCGGGAAGGAAGTCTGCTCACCGCTGTTGAGGTTGCGCACCAGGTAGCGACCGCTCACCGCGTCGTATTGCAGCTGGTAGAGCTGGCGGAGCGAGGCCACGCCTTCGTTCAGCCAGAAGCGACGCGAGCCGTTGACTTCGAGCTCGAGCTCGAGCTTGAGCGGCACGCCGTCCTTGAGCGCCTCGCGCAGCCGCTCGTTGAGCGGCAGGTGCAGTCGTGCGCTCAGCAGGTAGACGTTTTCCACCAGCTGGACGTAGGCCGTGCGAACGCCGAACGGCGGCTCCGCCGCGATGAGACCGCCGCCGAGCGGCGGCAGCAGCGAAAGCGCACCGAGCAACGCAAGCCGCCGGGAAATGGACCTGAAGGAGCGCGCAGACCGCATGGTTCTTGCTTCGTGCGCCGAGTCCGCGTCGCGAGGCCGACTCACGCTCAGCGCCTTTCGAGACAAGCATAATAGAAGCCGTCCATGCCCGCCGCTCCGGGCAGGATCTGCAGGCCGGGAGCACCCTCGACCGGCGTCACGATGGCATCGAGCGCGCGTGGCAACGCGACCGGAGCGGCCGTAGGCTCGCTCCCCAGAAATTTGGCGATGACCGCGTGATTCTCGGCGCGCAATACCGAACAGGTCGAATAAAGCAGCCGTCCGCCGGGTTCCAGCAACGGCCACAGCGCGCGCAGCAGTGCGTCCTGTTCGCGGCTCAACGGCGGGATGTCCGCCGCGCGCCGCAGGAGCTTGATGTCCGGATGGCGCCGGATCACACCCGTCGCTGAGCACGGTGCATCGAGCAGGATGCGCTGGAAGCCTCTGCCATCCCACCATTCCTGCGGCCGGCGCGCGTCGCCGCACACCAGCTGCGCTTCGAGGCCGAGACGCTGCAAATTGTCGCCGATCAGCTGCACGCGCTCGCGTGAACGCTCGAGCGCGATCAGCTCGCCGATGGCTGGCGTGTGCTCGAGGATATGGCCGGTTTTTCCGCCGGGCGCCGCACACGCGTCCAGGACGCGCATGCCGCTCCGTACCTCGAGTAATGGCGCGGCCAGCTGCGCAGCCCCGTCCTGCACGGAAACCACGCCCGCGTCAAAACCCGGCAGTTGCGTCACATCGAGCGGGTCACTCAGCACGACCCCAGCGGGCGTCACCTCTTCCGTATGCGCCTCGATGTGCTGCTCGCGCAGCACCGCGAGGTACTCGGTAACACTGCTCCGTTGCGCATTCACGCGCAGCCAGAGGGGCGGCGGTGCATTGTTGGCGGCGAGCATGCGCTCGGCCTCCGCTGGCCAGTCCCGCTCCAGTGCGTCGATCAGCCATTGCGGGTGGGCGTGCCTCGCTTGCGCATCGGCCATGGCCGCCCGATCGATCGGCTCGCGCTCGCGCAGGAAACGGCGCAGCAGCGCATTCACCAGCCCGGCTGCGCGCGGCTCACCGATCAGGCGTGCGGCCTCGACCCCTTCATTGACCACCGCATGCGGCGGATGTGAGGAAAACCCGAGCTGATGCAGCGCCACCTCGAGCAATGCGCGCAACGACGGCCGGCGCAGCTGCGCGGGACGGTCGAGCAACTGCTCGAGCCAGCGGGCGATGCGAAAGTGCCAGCGGATGGTGCCAAACGCGAGCGCCTGCAGCGCGGCCCGGTCAGTCGCCGCGACTTGCGGAGCGCGCGCGAGTGCGTCATCGAGGGAAGCGCCGGAGAGCACCGCGGCGACGATGTCCGCCGTAGCGGCCAGGCGCTGTGCGGTGCTTTGCCGCTGGCCGACAGCGGCTTCGCCGGATGCGCGGGATTCGCCACGCTTCATTGGAGCACCGCACCCGCGATGGCTTGCGCGTGCAG
This sequence comes from Steroidobacteraceae bacterium, assembly GCA_035455565.1. GTDB lineage: Bacteria > Pseudomonadota > Gammaproteobacteria > Steroidobacterales > Steroidobacteraceae > DATBVX01. Next base: position 9,887 of record DATIEU010000600.1, read on the forward strand.
GAACTCTTCGGCGGGCAGCGCCTTGCGCCCGGCGAGCTGCACCACGTCGAGTGCCAGCGCGTTGATGCCGCAGGCGACGGCGAGGGGCGCACCCGGCAGTGCGATGACCTCGCCGGGTCGCGCCGGCACTTCGCGCTCGATCACGTGCGCGGCCCAGATGCGTAGCTGCTCACCCCGCCAGCGACTCTCGGCGATCGGCCAAGGATTGAATGCGCGCACGCGCCGTTCGATGTCCTCGGCGCTGAGCCGCCAGTCGATGCGGGCCTCGGCCTTGTCGATCTTGCGCGCGTAGGTTGCGAGCGCGCCGTCCTGTGGACGCGCGTGAGCGGTTCCGGCCGCAAGCTGTTCGAGCACCTCGAGGAGCGCCTGCGTACCGAGCGCCGCCAGTCGCGCGCGGAGCCTCCCGGCCGTGTCGTCCGCGCGAATCGGGGTGGCATGCGACGCGTATACCGGCCCCGTATCGAGTCTGCTTTCCATGCGCATGATCGAGACACCGGTCTCGCGATCGCCCTCGAGCAACGCGCGTTCGACGGGCGCAGCGCCACGCCAGCGCGGCAGGAGCGAGGCGTGCACATTGATGCAACCATGCGTGGGTATCTCGAGGACGCTCACCGGAAGCAGCAGCCCGTAAGCGACCACCACCATCACGTCGGCTTGCCAGGCGGCGAGCGATTGCGCCGCCCCCGCATCCTTGAGCGTTGCGGGTTGCTCGATCGGCAGCCCCAGTGTCTGCGCCGCAGTCTTGACGGCACTCGCGCTCACGCGCCGCCCGCGCCCGGCAGGCCGATCGGGCTGCGTGAGCACGCCGACCAGTGTATGCGGTGAGCGCGCGAGGCCCTCCAGGACGGGAACGGCGAATTCCGGGGTGCCCGCAAAGACGACGCGCAGCGCGCTCACGCGGGCGGGCGCGTTCGCTTCAAATCACCGGCACGGTCGGACGCCGCGCCACGCCGCCGCTCGCCAGCCGTTGCTTGCGGTCTTTTTCGAGTCGCTTGCGGATGCGCTGGCGCTTGAGCTCGGACAGGTAGTCGACGAAGAGCTTGCCAGCGAGGTGATCCATCTCGTGCTGGATGCAGACGGCGAGCAAGCCGTCGGCATCGATCTCGAACGTCTTGCCTTGCACGTCCTGGGCGCGGACACGGATGCGGGCCGCGCGCTCGACTTCCTCGAAGATGCCCGGGACCGAGAGGCAGCCCTCCTCGCGCACGGCGATGCCTTCGCGCGTCAGGATCTGCGGATTGATGAATACGCGCGGGTCGTCGTGACCTTCCGACACATCTGCGACGAGCAACTGCTCGTGCACGTTCACCTGAGTCGCGGCGAGACCGACACCCGGCGCGGCATACATCGTCTCGAACATGTCATCGACGAGTTGCTGCAATGCAGCGTCGAACCGCGTGACCGGTTGCGCCTGAGTGCGCAGGCGTTCGTCGGGAAATTCAAGGATGGTGAGCTTGGACATCGATGCGGGCCCGTATATCCGGGCATCCAGTGGACAAACAATGCTAACTGGTGGAAAGCCCCTGCGTTAGGGTGAGACGGCCGCCCCAACCGGGTCGCCATGCGACAGAATGCGACACACTTCTTAAACCAATCTCTCAGGATTGCGACGCTAGTTGGCTGAGATTATAACAGCGGGGCTCTAACACCCCGCCCCCTTACAAAGGAGCCCTTGGGATGGTCTTCATGCCTTCGCAGAGCCTTCGGAGCACGCGTTCGGGCACGGTCTGCCTCGCGTTGTTGACCAGCCTGATCGCCGCCTGTTCCGGATCCGGGCCCCAGAAAGGGGAAGAGTCGGCGGCGGCCACCACACCCGCGCCTGCAGCGACCGAATCTGCGCCGGCGCCGAGCGCCATGGAAACGACGGCGATCGATGGGCCGGCCATGAACGCGGCGGCAGCGGCGCCGAGTTCAGCTCCGGGGCCGGTGCTCGCGCCGACGGCGCCGCAGAGTTACACGGTCAAGTCCGGCGACACGCTCTGGGACATCGCCTCGACGTTCCTGCGCGACCCGTGGTACTGGCCGGAGATCTGGCAAATCAACCCACAGGTCGAGAACCCACACCTTATTTACCCCGGCGACGTGCTGGCCCTGGCCTACGGCGCCGACGGCTCGCCGCAGGTCACTCTCGAGCGCGGCGGCGCCACGCGCTTGAGCCCGCGCGTGCGCAGCGAACCGCTCGACGCCGCGGTCCGGGCCATTCCCTACGAGGTCGTGGCCCACTTCCTCTCGAAGCCCACCGTGCTCGAGAAGGACCAGATCGACGACACGCCGTACGTGGTATCGACGCGCGAGCAGCACCTCGTGGCCGCAACCGGCAATGTGATCTACGTGCGCGGCGCCGTCGAAGGTGATCTGCACTCGCGCTACCACGTCATCCACGTCGGCGATGCGCTGCGCGACCCGGACGATGGCGACGTGGTCGGCTATCACGGCTTCTACACGGGCGAGGCGCGCCTGCTCGAGCAGGGCGACCCGGCAACGCTCGAGATCACCGGGTCGGAGCGCGAGACCCTCGACGGCGATCTGCTGTTCCCGGGCAGCTCCGACGTAGCGATGGATTACATCCCGCATGCGCCCACGTCGAAGGTCGACGGCCGGGTGATCCAGATCATCAACGGCATCTACATGGCGGGGCAGTACCAAGTGGTGGTGATCAACCGCGGCGCAAGCCACGGCATCGAGCCGGGCCACGTGCTCGGCATCTACGTCACCGGCACCGAAGTGACGGATCCGAAATCGCGAGGCGTGAGCCGCGTCGGCGGCTTCGGTCCGAACGTGAAGCTGCCGGACTTCCGCGGCGGCACGTTCATGGTCTTCAAGACCTACGACCGCATCAGCTACGGCCTGATCATGGAATCGACGGTTCCGATCCGCGCACTGGACCAGGTCAGAAACCCGTAACGTTCGCCGGGCTTCCGGCGACAGGACGTCGCCGTGAGAATGGGCGCATGGAAGCAGATCGCGACGAACTGCGTGCCTGGGCATTGCTGCTCAGGATCCCAGGGGCTACCCGCCAGCGGGTCGCGTCCGCGCTGACCTCGGTGGCGAGCGCCGCCGAGCTGGTGCGCGCCTCCGACCGTTCGCTCGAGAAGCTCGGGTTCGCGGAGCACACGCGCAGTGCGTTGCGCGCCGCGAGCCCCGCGGTACTCGATTCCGACCTCTCCTGGCTTCAGGCGTCCGACCGCCACCTGCTGCCGCTGACATCACCGCGCTACCCTGCGCTCCTCGCCGCGCTACCCGATGCACCACCCGCGCTCTACGTGCGCGGCTCGCTCGAGGTGCTCGCCACGCCGCAGCTCGCGATCGTGGGCAGCCGCCATCCCACGGCGAGCGGCCGCGACACGGCGTTCCGGTTCGCCGCACATCTCGCACGTTGTGGGCTCGCGATCACCAGCGGACTCGCCGAAGGCATCGACGGCGCCAGTCATCGCGGGGCGCTCGCGGCCGGCGGAGTGACGATCGCGGTGTGCGGCACCGGGCTCGATCGCGCCTACCCCGAACAGCATGCCGAGCTCGCGGAGTCCATCGCCGCGAGCGGCGCGCTGGTATCCGAATTTGCGCCCGGCACGCCGCCGCGCCGGGAGCAGTTTCCACAACGCAATCGCCTCATCAGCGGCCTGAGCCTCGGCACGCTCGTGGTGGAGGCGGCGCGCCACAGCGGCTCGCTCATCACCGCGCGCTGCGCGAGCGAGCAGGGCCGCGAAGTCTTCGCGATCCCGGGCTCGATCCACAATCCCATGTCACGCGGCTGTCATCGCCTGATCCGCGACGGCGCCAAGCTCGTCGAAACCGCGGATGACATTCTCACCGAGCTCAGGATTCCGCTGTCGGCAGCGGTTGCAGCGCCGCTCGCACCGGCGCCGCAGGCGCGCGCGCAGAACGGCGAACGATTGGACAAGGAATACGAAATCCTGTTAGATGCGCTCGGCTTCGACGCCCTGGGAGTTGACGCTCTGGTCGAGCGCAGCGGCCTCAAGCCCGATGCAGTCGCTTCCATGCTGCTCATCCTCGAGCTTCAGGGCCAGGTCGAAGTCCGTCCCGGTGGCCGCTACTGCCGGAGCCCTCAGGCGGTGAAATGAACGACAGCGTGCTCGATAACCTGATCTACCTGTTCGAGAACTACATGGATGCCGCGGACCATCCGCCGCAACCCGATCGTGAGTCGCTCACGGAGGAGCTGGAGCGAGCCGGCTTCGATGCCAACGACGTGGCGCGCGCGCTGACGTGGATGGATGGCCTGAGCACCACGCGACTCGCGCCCGGCGCCGCCACGCGGGCGCTGCGCATCTTCAACAGCAAGGAGCAGGCACGACTCGACACCGACTGCCGCGGTTACCTGATGCACCTCGAGCACATCGGCATCCTTTCGCCGGAGCAGCGCGAGCTGGTCATCGACCGGCTGATGGCGCTCGACGCCGATGATATCGACATCGAGCAGCTCAAGTGGGTGGCGTTGATGGTGATCTTCATCCAGCCGGGCCAGGAACAGGCCTTCGCGCGCATGCAGGACCTCGTATTCGAAGAGCGCGCCGCCGCTCTTCATTGACCGCTGCTTGAGCGCAAATCTCGTCATCGTTGAATCGCCCGCCAAGGCGAAAACCATCAAGAAGTACCTCGGCCGCGAGTTCGAGGTGCTGGCTTCCTATGGGCACGTGCGCGACCTCGTACCCAAGGAGGGCGCGGTCGATCCGGACCATGACTTCCGCATGCAGTACCAGCTGATCGAGCGCAACGAGCGGCACGTGCAGGCCATCGCACGCGCCCTGCGCAAGGCCCGCGCGCTGTACCTCGCGACCGACCCCGATCGCGAGGGCGAGGCGATCGCCTGGCACCTGTATGAGATCCTGCGCGAGCGCGGCGAGCTCGACGGCAAGGATGTGCATCGGGTCGCTTTCTACGAGATCACGCGCAACGGCATCCGCCAGGCCATCGATCAGCCGCGCTCGCTGTCGCAGGACCTCATCAACGCGCAGCAGGCGCGCCGCGCGCTCGACTACCTGGTGGGCTTCAACCTCTCGCCACTGTTATGGAAGAAGGTGCGGCGCGGACTCTCCGCCGGACGCGTGCAGAGCCCGGCGCTGCGCATGATCTGCGAGCGCGAAGAGGAAATCGCGGCCTTCAGGCCGCGCGAGTACTGGACCATCGACGCCGAGGGCGAGCACAGCGAGCAGCAGTTCCCGCTCAAGCTGATCGAGTTCGAAGGCAGCAAGGTCGAGCAATTCTCCTTCACGAACACCACGGAAGCGCACGCCGTCGAGCAGAAGCTCAAGGCCGCGGCCGGCGGGCAGCTGAAGGTGCTGGAGATCGATCGCAAGCCGCGCCGGCGCAACCCCTCGCCGCCCTTCACCACTTCGACGCTGCAGCAGGAAGCGGCGCGCAAGCTCGGCTTCAGCGCCCAGCGCACCATGCGTCTCGCGCAGCAACTGTACGAAGGCGTGGACACCGGCGATGGCGCGGTCGGTCTCATCACGTACATGCGCACCGATTCCGTCAACCTCGCCATGGAAGCGGTGCACGAGATGCGCGCCACCATCGCCAAGCTCTACGGCAAGGAGGCGGTGGCCGAGGAAGTGCGCCTCTACAAGACCAAGTCGAAGAACGCGCAGGAAGCGCATGAGGCCATTCGTCCGACCATGCCGTCGGTCGTGCCCGCCGATATCGAAGCGCGCATGGATCCGGATCAGCATCGCCTCTACGCGCTCATCTGGAAGCGCGCCATCGCCTGCCAGATGGCCCATGCACTCTATGACACGGTAGCGGTCGACATGCTCGCCGGAGCCGACGGTGCGGCCCGGCACCTGCTGCGCGCCAATGGCTCGACGCTGGTGAAGGCGGGCTTCATGGCCGTCTACCACGAGGATCTCGACGACGCCGTCGAAGAAGGCGATCGCGTGTTGCCCGCGATGCAGATCGGCGACCCCGTGAAGCTGCTCGCCGTGCATCCCGAGCAGCACTTCACCGAGCCGCCGCCGCGCTACTCCGAGGCCTCGCTCGTGAAGGCTCTCGAAGAGCACGGTATTGGACGTCCGTCGACCTACGCTTCGATCATTTCCACGCTCAAGGATCGCGAGTACGTGGAAATGGATTCGCGCCGCTTTGTGCCGACCGACATCGGCAAGATCGTCAACCGCTTCCTCACCAAGAACTTCCATCGCTACGTGGAATACGGCTTTACCGCCCGCATGGAGGATGCGCTCGACGCGATTTCGCGCGGCGAGGACGAATGGGTGCCGTTGATGCACCAGTTCTGGAAGCCGTTCATCGCCCAGGTGGAGCACACCGAGAAGCACGTGACGCGCGAGGAGGTAGCGCAGGCGCGCGATCTCGGCAAGGATGCGGTCTCCGGCAAGCCGGTGAGCGTGCGCATGGGCCGCTTCGGGCCGTTCGTGCAGATGGGCACCAAGGACGACGAGGAGAAACCGCGCTTCGCGGGTCTCCGGCCCGGTCAGAAAATGGACAAGATCACGCTCGCCGACGCGATGGAGCTCTTCAAGCTGCCGCGCACGCTGGGACAGACCGCCGAGGGCGAGCCGATCCAGACCAACATCGGGCGCTTCGGCCCGTACATCAAATACGGCGCCAAGTACGTGTCACTCAAGGAGGACGATCCGTACACCGTCGAGCTGCCGCGCGCGCTCGAGCTCATCGAGCTGAAAAAGATCGCAGATGCCAATCGCATCATCCGCGACTTCGCCGACGAAGGGATCCAGGTGCTGAACGGCCGCTACGGACCCTACATCACCGACAGAACGCGCAACGCCAAGATTCCAAAGGACCGCGATCCGAAGGCGCTGACGCTGGAAGAGTGCAAGGAGCTGCTCGCGCAGGCGCCGGTGCGCCGCGGCCGTCGTGGTCGTGCGCCCTCGCCGCCGGCGGCAACACCGGCACCGGCAGCGACGCCGCCGGCCGAGGCGGCCGCGCCGGCGGCACAACCTCGTGTGGCAGCGAAGAAAAAGACGCATCACAAGGCACGCGCCAAGACCCGGCCCGCCGCACGGCCGCGCAAGGCAGCGCCGCAGAAGCCGCCCGTACGCCGCAATTCAGCCGCGCGCTCGACGCGCTGACACCACTGGCTCGAGAAAAATTTGCCACCGCGCGCGGGCGCCGGGTCTCGCGTCCGTCATCAGACGGTCATTATGTCGTGTGCCGCGAAGTACGTTTGTCTTCGTAGCTAAGTACACCGGTCTTCGTGGGATTGAATTCACACAAATCGAGGAGTAGTTTCGCGCTGGGAATCAAACAAGGGCAAACCCGTCGTGAGGCGGGGACGCAAAGCCTCAGCTCTTCGCACATCAACGCAAAGAGGGCTGGGCTGCCAGACACGCGTGGGATGCCTGGAACGAACGACAGGGACTGACTCCTTAAATCCTTGACGACGCTCGTTGCACGATGCGGCTTGCTGCCGCGTTCGCGCCCGCGCAATACCAATCAATAAGGGGACTCGTTCATGAAAGCGACACAGCGAAGAGCCAGTTATGCGGCGACCCCCATCGGCGCGCTGCTTGCCCTGGTGGTCTTTTCCGCAGCACTCGCTGCGCCACGCAATGAACAGGCTGCACCCGCGCCCAAGCGCCAGAAAACCTACATCGTGCAGATGGCGAACGATCCTATCGCGGCCTACAAGGGACGCATCGCCGGACTCGCCGCGACCAAGCCCGCTCCGGGCCAGAAGGTCAATCCATCGAGCGCCGCCTACAAGAACTACGCCGCGCACCTCGAGAAACTGCACGACCAGGTGCTGGCAGCCGTCGGCGGCGGCGCCAAGGTGTACGACTACAACGTGGTCTTCAATGGCTTCGCGGCGGTATTGACGCCGGGCCAGGCGGAAATGCTTCGGGGTCAACCGGGCGTGCTGAACGTCTGGGAGGACGAGAAACTCAAGCCGCACACGCAATCGACCCCGCAGTATCTCGGTCTCACGGGCGGCAACGGCCCCTGGTCGCACGGCTTCGTCGGCGAAAACGTCGTCATCGGCATGATCGACAGCGGCGTGCAGCCGGATCATCCGAGCCTTGCGGATGTGCCGACGCACAAGAAGGGCGACAAGGGTCCGAAGATCCCGTACGGACCGCCTCCCTCAGGCTGGACTGGCACCGGTTGCGACTTCGGCAACACCGCGTTCAACCCCAACGATGCGGCGTTCACCTGCAACAACAAGCTGCTCAAGGCGCAGTCCTTCTCCGAGGGCTTTCTGCTGGGCGACGCACCCGAAGACGTCTTCGCCGAAGGCGAATTCCTCTCCGCGCGCGACAGCGACGGTCACGGTACGCACACCACCACGACCGCGGGCGGCAACAATGGCGTGCCGGCAGTGATCGACGGTGACCCGGTGGGCAACGTGAGCGGCATGGCGCCGCGCGCCCGCATCGCGACCTACAAGGTTTGCTGGGAAGCGCCCGATCCGGACGACAGCGGATGCGCCGCGTCCGATTCCATGGCCGCCATCGACCAGGCGGTCGAGGATGGCGTGGACGTCATCAATTTCTCGATCGGCGGACTCTCACCCAGTTTCACCAGCCCGGATGACATCGCCTTCCTGTTCGCCGCCGATGC
>DATIEU010000601.1:0-5555 GCA_035455565.1 Steroidobacteraceae bacterium
CAGCTCGCGTTGCCCACGACCGATCGGCACCATCGAGTCGATCGCCTTGTAGCCGGTCTGCACCGGCTGCGACACCGATTTGCGGTAAGTCACGCCGGGCGCGACGCGCTCGACGGGAGCGGAAGCGGACGTGTTCACCGGCCCCTTGCCGTCGAGTGGGTTGCCGAGCGAATCGACGACGCGACCGAGGAGCTCCGGCCCGACGGGGACTTCGACGATGCGGCCGGTCGTCTTGACCGTAGCGCCCTCGGTGATGTGCTTGTACTCGCCGAGCACCACCGAGCCCACGGAATCCTGCTCGAGGTTGAGCGCGAGGCCGAAGGTGTTGCCGGGGAACTCGAGCATCTCGCCGTAGCGCGCGTCCGCGAGCCCATGCAGGCGGCAGATACCGTCGGTGACGGTGATGACCGTGCCGACATTGCGTGCGTCGGTGACCGACTGGAACTTTTCTATCCGCGACTTGATGAGATCGCTGATCTCGGATGCCTTGATGGCCATGTGTGGGATCCCTTCGTTTACGCTTTCAGCTCGGCGCCCAGCCGCTCGAGGCGGCCACGCAGCGAGCCATCAATGACCAGGTCGTCGGCGCGCAGGACCGCGCCACCCAATAGACTCTTGTCCGTCTCGCAATGCAGGCGCACGTCTCGCTGCAGGCGCGCCTTGAGCGCCTCGACAAACTTGCGCTGCAAGCCCGCATCGAGGGGCACCGCCGAACTCACGGTGACGTCGACGGTGTTTTCCTCTTCCGCCTTGAGCTGCTCGTAGATCGCAGCGATCTCGGGGAGGAACCCGAGCCGCCGATTCTGCGCGAGCACGCGGATGAAGTTGCGTCCATCGTCGTCGAGCTTGGCGCCGGCGATGCTCGTCACGAGATCGGCCAGCTGCTCCGGCGTCACGTGGGGACTCGTCAGCAGACCTCGCACCCGCTCATCGCGCACCACCGCGGCGGCCCGCGCCAGCGCTTCCGAATACTCGTCGAGTTTCTTGCTCGCCAGCGCAAGCTCGAACAACGCTTTGGCGTAGGGGCGGGCGATGGTGCTTTTTTCTGCCATGCGCCCGGCTCAACTCTGCGGTTGCGGCTTGCGCGTGGCGGTCTCGACCGCCCGGCGCGCAGCTTCTTCCGCGATACCCTTGCCCGGAACAGCGGTCAGTTGCGCAGCAAGCCGATTGAGCAGCTCGGCGTGTGTCCCCGCGTCGATCTCGCGCTCGAGCAGTTGCTCTGCTCCAGCGAGCGCGAGGCCGGCGACTTCGGTGCGCAGAGTCTCGCGAGCGCGATTCGATTCGAGCCCGATCTGTTGCTGAGCCGCCGCGAGCAGGCGCTCGCCCTCGGCCACCGCAGCCACCTTGGCCTGGTCGATCAGTTCGTTGGCGCGGTGCTGCGCCTGGTCGACGATCTGCACGGCCTTGGCGCGCGCTTCGCGGATCGCGTCATCCGCGCGCGTCTGCGCCTGCGCGAGATCCTTTTGTCCCTGCTCGGCGGCGGCCAGCCCGTCGGCGATGCGCTTGGCGCGCTCGTCCATCGCTCCCAGGATCATCGGCCACACGAACTTCATCGTGAACCAGATGAGCAGTGCGAACACGAACATCTGGACGATGAGGGTGAGATTGATACTCACGACTCGGTCCCTCCGGCTGGAAATGACGTCGTGTTCAGCCGCCGCCGCCCGCAGCCTGCTGAACGGCCGCGAGGAACGGATTGGCAAACGTGAAGAACAGCGCAAAACCGATGCCGATCATCGCCACTGCGTCGAGCAGGCCCGCGACGATGAACATCTTCACTTGCAGCATCGGCACCATCTCGGGCTGCCGCGCGGCACCCTCGAGGAATTTTCCGCCGAGCAGGCCGAACCCGATGGCGGTTCCGAGCGCGCCCATGCCGAACACGATGCCGACGGCGAGCGCCGTCATGCCCTGGACGTTAGCGATCAGACTGGCGATATCCATGATTTCTCCTTCAATGAAACGCGCGAATGCTCAATGTTCTTCGTGTGCCATGCTCAGATAGACGATCGTGAGCATCATGAAAATGAACGCCTGCAGCGTGATGATCAGGATGTGAAAGATCGCCCACGCGAGTGCCAGGATGGTCTGGCCGATCGTGCCGAAGATGCCACCGAGCGTGAGGAGCCCCTCGACACCCTTGCCGATCGTGAGCAGGGCGAGCAGCAGGAAAATCATTTCGCCCGCGTACATGTTGCCAAACAGTCGCAGGGCGAGAGAGATCGGGCGTGCAACGTGCTCGATGACATTGAGTATCAGGTTTCCGGGCATGCCCCACACACCAAAGGGTTGCAGCAGCAATTCCTTGGCGAAGCCGCCCGAGCCCTTGATGCGGATGCTGTAGTACATCACCAGCAGGAACACGGTGATCGACATGCCGAAGGTGATGTTGAGGTCGGTGCTCGGCACGACCTTCAGGTTGTGCACGCCGGCCTTGCCCGCCACCCACGGCAGCAGGTCCACCGGCATGAGATCCATGAAGTTGAAGAGGAACACCCAGCAGAAGATCGTGAGCGCGAGCGGTGCGATCAGGCGGCTCGTGCCATGGAAGGTGTCCTTGACCTGGGTATCGACGAACTCGACCAGGAGCTCTACGAAGTTCTGGAATTTGCCGGGCACACCCGCGGTGGCGGTGCGCGCCGCGAGCCAGAAACTGCCGCCGAACACGAGCGCGAGCAGCACCGCAAAGAAAATGCTGTCGACGTGGATTGTGTAGAACCCGCCTTCGCCCACCTTGTGCGTGAGGTTCGTCAGGTGATGGACGATGTATTCGTTGACGCTTGCGGGTTGTTCAGCAGCCATGATGCTCGAGTATTCAGCCTGCAGGCGCCTTCACCAGCGCGATCCAGTACACCAGGAGCGTTGCGGCGTAGGTCACGAAGAACGGCAACACCACGAGCTCCACAGATTTCAGCGCCGCGACGATCAGCAGGACCGTGATCCCGAGCTTCGCCGCTTCGCCCCGGTAGGCGCTGCGCAGGACCCGTTTTGGATCCGTAGCCGCACCGCGGAACATGAAAAACACCATCGCGAGACTCGCCGCGACGCTGACGCCGCCGCCGATCAGGGCCGACACGGCAGCACGGGTGTCCCACCCGATCAGAAACGTCACCGCCAGAATCAATGTGGCGACGAGCTGTGCGAGCACAAGCATCAACGCGGCGCGCCTCGCGCCACTCACGTCGATGGTGCTCATCGCTGCCTCGCCGCGAATCTAATTCGAGTTGCTCAGCAAAAACGCCACCGCGCGGGCCTTCAGGCGGCGACGAGTGGCGTCTCTGGGGCGGCGGAGATTACTCCCCGTTCGCAAAGGCCGCGCATTATAGGGGGTATCTTGCGGTGCTTCAACCGCGCTGAGCGCGTGAAATGCGTCTCAAATCAAAGGCTAACGACGCCTGAAAGGGTCGCTCGGCAAGGCCGGCGGAGGCCCGTCGGAAGCTCAGCGAATGCGCTCCAGAATGCCGTCCAGCTCATCGAGGCTGTGATAGCTCACGACCAGCTTGCCGCCCCCGCGCGCGTTGTGCTGCAGCGTCACCTTGGCGCCGAGCCGATCGGTGAGATCGTCCTGGAGCTTGCGGATATTGGGGTCGACGGGAGGACGCTCACTCGCAGGGGTGCCATCCGCATGCGCGAGCAGCCTGCGGACCAAGGCTTCGGTCTCGCGCACCGACAAGCCCTTCTTTGCGACCAGCCGCCCCACTTCGGTCTGCTGCTTTCGCGCCGAGAGGGCGAGCAGCGCCCTCGCATGGCCCATTTCGAGCTCACGCTGCTCGACAAGCTCTTTGACTTCATCGCTCAGCTCGAGCAGACGCAGGAGGTTGCTGACCGCGACGCGTGAACGGCCCACGGCCTCCGCCGCCGCCTGGTGAGTCATCTGGAATTCGCCCACGAGACGCTCGAGTGCGCGCGCTTCCTCGAGCGGATTCAGGTTCTCGCGCTGGATGTTCTCGATGAGAGACATCGCCACTGCGGCCTCGTCGGCCACGGGACGGATCAGTGCCGGGATCTCTTCCAGGCCCGCGAGTTGCGCGGCGCGCCAGCGACGTTCGCCGGCGATGATTTCGTAGCGCTGCACACCACCAGCGCCCGGTGGATCGAGCGGCCGCACGACGATCGGCTGGACCACACCCTGCGCCTTGATGGAATCGGCCAGCTCCTGCAGTGACTCTGTACGCATGTCCATGCGCGGCTGGTAACGACCGCGTTCGAGCAGGTCGAGGGGGATTTTCGCCAGGTCATTCGTGGGCGCCGGCATGAAGGCGGGCTCGTTGCGCGCCGGTGCCTGACCGAGCAGCGCGCCCAGGCCGCGGCCCAGTCCCGTCTTCTTAACTGCCATGGTTCTGGAGTTTAGCTTCATCTTCCTGGGGGATCATCTCGCTCTCCTGCTTGCCATCCTCCTTGCGCAGCATCTCGCCGGCGAGCGCCAGGTAGGCGAGCGCTCCGCGTGATTCCTTGTCGTGAAAGAGCGCGGGCTTGCCGAAGCTCGGCGCCTCGGCGAGGCGCACGTTGCGCGGAATGACCGTGCGAAACACTTTTTCACCGAAGTGCTCGATAAGCTGGGCCGCGACCTCGTTGGAAAGGTTGTTTCGCGGATCGAACATGGTGCGCAGGATGCCCTCGATCTCGAGGTTCGGGTTGATGCCGTCGCGGATCTGTTCGATCGTGCTCACGAGCGCCGACAGGCCCTCGAGCGCGTAGTACTCGCACTGCATCGGCACCAGCACGCTGTCGGCCGCCACCAGCGCGTTGACCGTGAGCATGTTGAGCGCCGGCGGGCAGTCGATGAGGATCACGTCGTAGAGGCTGCGCACCACGCGCAACGCGTTGCGCAACCGCAGCTCGCGTCCCGTGAGCACCGTGAGCAGGCGCACCTCCGCCGCCGTGAGCTCGTCGTTGCCCGGCATGAGCGTGAAGCCGCCCGGATCGATCGGTACCAGCGTCGCGGTTGCATCGCATTCACCGAGCAGGACGCTCGCCGAGGTGCGCGTCGCCGCGCGCTTGTCGACGCCCGCCCCCATTGTGGCGTTGCCCTGCGGATCGAGATCGATCAGCAGCACCCGGCGGCGAGTCGCGGCCAGCGAGGCCGCGAGATTGACGGCGGTGGTGGTCTTGCCCACGCCGCCCTTCTGATTGGCGATGGCGATGACGCGCTTCATGGTGAAGGGCCGAGCCTAACGGCTGAGACTTGTGAATGCTAACGGTGTTTCCGGGGCGGGTGCTCGGCTCCGGATGACCGGGCGAGCTCGACGAGATGGCGCTCGGCCTCGAGGCCCGGAACGTGCAGGCGCCGCAACGCCGTGACGCGCCAGCCCCGCGGCACGCGACCGATCTCGGCGTCAGGAGATTTGCCTTTCATGGCCAGTAGCTTGCCCTCGGGAGCGCACAGGTGGCCCGCCACGCGCACGAATTCCGCGAGCTCTCCCAGGGCGCGGGCAACCACCGAGTCGAATCCCGGCCCAGGAGGCCGATAGCGCTCCGCCCGCGCATTGACGACCGCCACATTGCCGAGTCCGAGCCGCTCGACCGCGTGTTCGACGAAGCGAGCCTTCTTCGCG
>DATIEU010000602.1:0-3474 GCA_035455565.1 Steroidobacteraceae bacterium
ACGCGCGCCAGTCGACATTGGGGTCATCCCAGTCGACGACGCTCACCGGCCGGTCGAGAGCGCGAAACGCCGCGATCAGCGGCGGCAAGTCCTCATCCAGATCGCGCGCGGCGCGCGCCGACACGAGTGCGATGGTCACGGCGTCGGCAGTATAGTGTTGGCGAGGCCACGGAGCAGCCATCATGAACAGAACCACCAACCCAGGCGCGGATGCCGCCACTACCGAAGCGCGCCTGCGGCACGACGTGAGTGTCGCCAAGAGCCTGTTGTTCGGCGAGATCTTCGAAGAGAACCTGTTCCCGTATCCCGAGATCGCCGCGCGCGATCGCGAAATGCTGGCGATGATCGTGGAGTCGATCGACAGGTTCCTCGCCGACAAGCAGGAGGATTTCAGGCGTTGGGATCGTGAGGCGCACCAGCCGGAGGAGTTCATCCGCGCGCTCGGCGAGCTGGGTCTCTTCGGCCTGATCATCCCGGAAGCGTTCGGCGGTCTCGAGCTCTCGAATGCGGCCTATGCCCGTGTGCTCGCACAGACGAGCAGCCATGACAGCTCGGTGTCGCTCACGATCGGCGCGCACAGCTCGATCGGTATGAAAGGCATCCTGCTGTTCGGCACGCCGGAGCAGAAAGCACGCTACCTGCCGAAGCTCGCGAGCGGCGAGATGATCGCGGCTTTCTGTCTCACGGAAGCGGGCGCCGGATCCGATGCGGCGTCGGTGCGGACGGCCGCGAAGCGCAATACGGACGGCAGCTGGACGCTCAACGGCGAAAAGATCTGGATCACCAATGGCGGCATCGCGAATCTCTATACCGTGTTCGCCCGTACCGACACGCCCGAAGGCAAGATGAGCGCGTTCCTGGTCGAGGCCGCCTGGCCGGGCGTGAGCCACGGGCCGCACGAGGACAAGATGGGCATTCGCGCCTCATCGACCACCACCGTCGCGTTCAACGACGTGCGCATGCCGGCGGAAAACCTGCTGGGCGCGGTCGGCAAGGGCTTCAAGACGGCGATGAGCATCCTCAACAACGGGCGCACCGGCCTCGGAGGTGGCGCGGTCGGCGGGATGAAGTCCCTCATCAAGCTTGCGGTCGCCCAGGCGCAGCAGCGGCGGCAGTTCGGCAAGGACATCGCGCAGTACGGCCTGGTGCGCGAAAAGATCGCGCAGATCACGGTCGATTGCTTCGCCGCAGAGAGCACCGTGTGGATGGTGGCGCATTACATCGACGAGGGTTGCGAGGACTACTCGGTCGAAGCCGCGATCAGCAAGGTGTTCGCGAGCGAGGCGATGCAGCGCGCCGCGTACGAGGGCCTGCAGATCGCGGGCGGCAACGGCTTCATGCGCGAGTTTCGCTACGAGCAGATCGTGCGCGACGCGCGTATTCTGCCGATCTTCGAAGGCACGAACGAAATCCTGCGCCTCTACATCGCGCTCTCCGCGCTCAAGGGTGTGGGCGCCTCGCTCGCCGAGCTGCGCACAGCCGTCAACACTGTGTTCAACGATCCCATCAAGGGCTTCGGCGTGCTGAGCGGCTACGCCGAGCGGCGCTTCACGCATGCCACTGGCATCGGGCGGGATCGCATTGTCAGTGGGCTCGAGCCGCCATTGCGCGCGCTTGCGGCAGTGTACGAGCGCTATGCCAACGAGCTCGCGCGGGTCGCAGATGAGGCGTTACGCACGCTGGGCAAGGCCATCGCGGACGATCAGCACCTGCAGAAGCGCATCGCCGATCTCATGATCGACCTCTTCGTGGGGCTGTGCGTGATCTCGCGTGCCGATGCGATTGCGAAATCGGACGCCGCTTCCGCCGGCCAGGTCTACGCCATCGCCAGCACGTTCACCCGTCAGGCGCGGCGGCGCATGAACCGCAACATCCGCGGCATGACCACGAACGAGGATCGCGCCATCGATACGCTCGCGAGCGCCATTCTCGAGCGCGGCGCGTATCCGTGGGACGTGATTTGAAGCATCGGCCACCGATCCACTCGAGGAGAATCCCATGTGGCGACATCAGCTGACGCTCGCGGCCATCGCGGTGGCGTGTTTCTACTCTGGAGAGCTGGCCGCGCAGCCGGCGGATCCCATCAACGGAACCTGGGAGCTCAATGTCGCGAAATCGAGATTCGACCCGGGTCCGGCACCGCGCAGCCAGACGCGCACGTATGAATCCGATGGCAAGGTCGTTCATATGACGAGTCGCGGCGTGAATGCGGAGGGTCAGGTCACCGAGGTCGAGTACACCGCCAGCTACGACGGCGAGGACGCGCCAATGCCGGGCAGCCCGGTTGCCGACACGGTCTCGCTCAAGCGCATCGACGACTCCACCAGCGAAGCCACGCTCAAGAAGGACGGCAAAGTGGTTTCGACCAGCACGCGCGTGATCTCGAAGGACGGCAAGGAGATGACCGTCACGACCACCGGCAAGAATGAAAAGGGCCAGACTATCCGCAGCGAGT
Organism: Steroidobacteraceae bacterium; assembly: GCA_035455565.1. Lineage (GTDB taxonomy): Bacteria > Pseudomonadota > Gammaproteobacteria > Steroidobacterales > Steroidobacteraceae > DATBVX01. The sequence continues at coordinate 2,456 of DATIEU010000602.1, forward strand.
TGCTGTTCGAGAGGAAATGATCTCCTGATCTACGGCAGCGCGTAGACGGCCACCTGGGCCGCCCCGCCCTTCAGCTGCCAGAGCGGAGAATTGAGACCCGCCGCCACGGCGACATGCTGACGACCGTTGGCCTGGTAGGTGATGACGCCGCCGCCAATGGCCTTGCCGGTCGCGCTCCGCCACAGCTCCTTGCCACGCGCCGCGTCGTACGCCAGCACGTTGCCGTCGAGATCGCCGGTGAACACCAGACCGCCGGCGGTTGCAGTGATGCCCGCCACCATCGGCTTCGGCATTGCCACCTTCCAGCGCACCTCGCCGCTTTCCGCATCGACCGCGCTGATCCATCCCCTGGAGCTTTCGATCGGATCGAGCACGCCGAACGGATGCTCGGGATCGTGCGCGCCGGTCCAGGGCGTGCCGGGTACCCCTTTCATCTGCCCGACCGGCTTCAACCGGACCGAGGTGCACCAGTCGATCGCGTTCGCATAGAGCAGGCCGAGCCCTGGATGATAGGCCGGACCGTTCCACTCGATGCCGCCAAAGATACCCGGGCAGAAGCGCGTCGTGCGCTCCGCGCTGAGCGGCGCCTCCGCGTTCTCGCGGGTCGTGGTCAGCGCCTTGGCGCGAACGACGAGCGCTTGTGCGTCAGGCTCGTTGCCCGCAGTCGGCTTCACCGCCGTGCGATCGATGTTGTAGATGTATCCATCCTTGGCAGCAGCGGCAACGGATGCGCGCCCGCTCTTGTTCGTGAAGAGCGTCGGGGCGGCGGAGAGATCCCAGTCGTGGAAATCGTTCCTGATCGGTTGCACGTAGGCGATGAGCTTGCCGGTTTTTGCCTCGAGCGCGAGCAGCGAATTCGTGTAGAGGTTGTCGCCTGGACGCAGCGCGGGCATGAAGTCAGGCGCGGGGTTGCCCGTGGACACGTACAGGATGCCGTTCGCCTCGTCGAGCGCATAACTGGTCCAGGTGGCGCCGCCGCTCGGCGGATTCTCCGCGGAGGCCCCGGTCCAGGTGGCGCG
>DATIEU010000603.1:0-5899 GCA_035455565.1 Steroidobacteraceae bacterium
CATGGAGCTCTACGTGAAGAACGCGTTCGACGAACGCGCACAGCTGTGGACTTATTCCGGGTGCACCGAAGGCGTCTGTGGCGTCAATCCTTACTACGTTACCAACCAGCCACGCACTATCGGCCTGAAGTTCGGGCAGAAGTTCTAGCTCTGGCAAGATTGATTGCGCCGCCTTTCGGGCGGCGCAATCGTCCTGGGCTGCGGTCAGGCGACGCGATTGCGGCCTTCGCGCTTGGCGCGGTAGAGATGCGTATCGGCTGATTGCAGCAGCTCTGCCGCGTCGGCGCGTCCGTCCCATTGCGACAGGCCGATGCTGAGCGTCACGCGCAGATGCGGATGTACGCGCCGCCAGTCGTGGCTCTCGACGGCCAGTCGCAGCTTTTCGCAGAAACCGATCGCAGTCGCGCGCGGCATGCCGGGGAGAATCAGCGCGAACTCCTCGCCGCCGATCCGTGCCACGAGGTCGGAGCTACGGCACAGTTGCCGCATCACGGCGGCGCTCTCACGCAGCACTTCGTCGCCCACCGCGTGACCGAGTCGATCGTTGACGATCTTGAAGTGATCGAGATCGCCCACGGCGAGCGTCAGCGGATTGCCCACCGCACGCGCCACTTCGATCTCGGCGGCGAGGCGTTGTGTAAAGCAGCGGCGGTTCGCGATGCCGGTCAGCGGATCCTCCTGCGATTCGCGCTCGAGCATGCGGCTGCGTTCGCCGAGCGCCGCGATCAGGCGTTCCTTTTCGCGATTGGCCCGGTCGAGCTCCTGCGTGCGCTCGGCCACGCGCTCCTCGAGTCGCTGGCGATAGTCCTCGAGATCCTCGAACGCGCGCGCATCGGCGATTGCCGCAGCGACCTGGTCGGCCAGACGCTGCATCAGATGCAGATCCGCGTCCGAGTACACCTCGGATTGGGTGTGCTGGACGCTGAGCAAGCCGATCACCGTGTCGTCTTCCACCAGCGGTACCGCGAGCAGTGACCCAGCCTGTCGCTCGGCGGGTTGCGAGCGCTGGCGAAACTCCTCGCGCGCCCGGGACCAGCTCTCGATCAGCACGGGCTCGGCGCGCTCAACGATCAGTCCGTAGACACCGGTTCGCAGGTCCCGCGTGAGCGCGGGCTGGCGCTCGTTGCCGCGCTCGTGCACGCGCACGTCGAGAAGCTGCTGCTCGCGATCGACCAGTGCCAGGCAGAACTCGTCGAAGGGAAAGAGCGCTCTCGTTTCAATGAGGATGCGCTCGCCCAGCTCGTCGATGCGTCGCGCACCGTGGAAGGCGCGGCGCGTGCCCGACAGCTTGGCGAGCGAAGTGGTGTCCGTTTCAGCGGCGCTCAGCGTGCGGCCGATACCGTTGAAACTCAGCACGAAGATCACCATCAGCGCCGCAAACAGCGCGAAGGTGGCCGGTGTTCCGCCGTTATAGAGCACGGCCGCCAGCACGCCGGCCGGCACGAACATGAGATCGAGGAACGAGTAGATGGGCTTGATGATGCGGCGCACGTCGCGCCCATCGAGGTGAAAGAAGAGCGCCAGCAGCAGCACGTTGACGGCCTGGGCCGTCAGCGCCAGCCCAATGAGTGGCACGACATCCGCGGCGCTCAGGCCGTCGAGCGGATGGCGGCCACCGAGCGCCCGATAGACTTCGGCGCCGAGCAGCAGCATGAGCGCAGTCATCGAGGCGTTGTGCAGTCCGCGGAGCGCCGCCACCTTGAGTGAGCCGTGACTGTAGGTGCGGCTGATCAGCGGCCACAGAAGCGAGGCCGTGGCGCAGATCGCGGCCGCGACCGGCGGGCTGAACACCAGCAACGTGCCGATCTGCGGCAGGCGTTCCATGGAGGTGAGCCCCACCCGCGGTGCGGGAAGCCCGAATTGCCAGACGAACAGGCAGGCCGCGATGCAGAGCACGGCAACGCCCGGCGCCGGAAACTCGCCGGCCTGGGACAGTCCGTGGGCGAGCCAGGCTACCGCGATCACGGCGAGCAGCAGCGAGTACGCGGTCAGCAGCCGGTAACGAGAGGCCATGGGCGCGAACTCTACGCGCAGAGCGGAAAAAAAAGACCCCGCACGAGCGGGGTCTTTGTGTCGAGATGCTGAAAGGGAGACTTGCGTCTTACTCGGCGCTCTCTTTCGCCAGGATCGCGCGCACCTGCTCGGGGGAGTAGCACTGCGTCTGCTTGCCAATCCGCGACCCCGACGTGCCGATCGACTCGCAATACTTCTTCTTGCCGTTGACGGTCTTGGGCTTGAAGCCGGCCCTGGTGAACTCGCGCTCCTCGGCCTTGTCCTTCTCGGCCTGCAACCGGGCGGCTTCCACCGGGTCCACGGCGGCGGCTTCCTCGCTCTCAATCGGCGCGGCCTCGGCTTCACTGACCGATTCGCTGACCTCGGCGGTTGTCGGCACGGCTTCGGCTTCCGGTGCGGCTGCGGGTGCAGGGGCTTCCGCCTCGGCGGCTTGCGCGGGGCGCGGGTCGGCCGGCTGTTCGGCGGCCAACGACATCGAGGCACCTGCCAACAGGCAGACGATCAACAATCGCATCGGAGCTCCTTCGGGTCGATTACAGTTCGGGGGGCGACACGCATTATAAAGGTGACGAATCGATTCGTACACAGGCCCAATGTCACGAACACCTTCGTACAAGCGGACTCGTATGCTGACTTATGACAGAACGAGGCGTAAACGCCCCGGAAGTGGCGGCATGACGACTGCGGCAGGCGCCTGCCTCAGCGTCCTGCTGTTGCTGGGGCCGGTATTCACGTGGGCGGATGATGCACGCGAGCGGCAACTGGAGCTCGACGTGCAACAGCTGCGGCGCGAACTGCTCGCACAGGGGCGGCGGATCGAGGAGCTCGAGCGCCAGGCGGGTCGCGGCGTCAAGGAAACTTCGGTGACGATGCTCCCGGTCGTTCCCGTGCGTCCGCCATGGCTTGTCGCAGCGAACTGGGACCGGGTGCATGCCGGGATGACCGAAGCCGAGGTGCGGCAGGTGCTCGGCACGCCGACCTCGGTGCGCGAAGGCGACAGTGAGCAAAGCAAGGTCTTCTTCTATGCAGTCGAAGTCGCGCCCGAAGCCTATCTGGCCGGAAGCGTCGAGCTCGATGCCGGAAAAGTGCGCGAAGTGAAGAAGCCCGTCCTGCGCTGACGCTCAGGAACTGGCCGCCGCCCGGTGCATCCAAGAGACAGGCTCCCTCCACGTCAACCTGATGGGCTCATCGAACAACGGACTGTTCGCGCGACGCGCTGTGCGATGGGCAATTTTGACGTCCATCGTCGTGCTCAGCGTCGTCGCGGCGTTCACGCTCTCGGGTCCATCGTTCGAACTGCACAATGTCGACGCGCGCATCGAGCAGCCGTTGTCGCGCTTGCTCGGCTTCGAAGTGTCGGTGCGCGGTCCCGTGTTCGTGCGGCCGTCGATGCGCCCGTGGGTGATCATCCGGGAAATGCACGTGGCCGACCGGCAGGGCGATGCGAAGAACGAGGCGCTCGTGGCTCGCGATGTGCGCATCCGGCTCAACGTCTGGGCACTGCTGCGCGATGATTGGTCGATCGCACGTCTCGACATGCGCGATGCGCGACTCTGCGTGACGTGGCAACCCGACTCGGCATGCGATTGGCGGCGCGCGCTCGATGCGATCGATGCGGTGACGAACATCGATCGCCTGACGATTCGCGGGCTCGAGGTGCGTTGTGGCGGCGGCGTGTGCGGCAAAGGGCTCGAACAAAGCATCCGCCGGGTCGATGCGGCGCTGCCGGCGGGACGCGGCATGCAACTCACCGTTTATCCCAAGGACGAGAACGATCCGCCGCTGGCGCACGTCTCGGGCAGCTCATGGAGCGTGTTCCGGGCCGATCGGCCGTGGCACATACAGGGGACGCTCCGCGATGGCGCAAGACAAGTCGATTTCGAGGGCGAGGTCGAGCACCCGCGCGAGCTGCGCGGCGCGAAGATCGACTTCGAAGGGCGGGCCGATCTCGGTCGCTGGCATCGGGTAGTGCTCGGTTCGTTGCGGTTCCGCGGACAAGTGGCAGAAACGGATGACGGTTATCGCCTGCTCATCGAGGATGGACGCTGGGGATCGGGTACGGTGAATGCCGACCTGGATGCTACCCGCATCAAGAGCGGCGTAACGATCGTTGGGAAGCTCACCGCGCGTCATGTCGATCTCGAACGCTGGCTCGATGCACCGACGCAGGGCGAAGCAGAGGCTGGCTACGCCGATGTCGATGCGCACTTCAAGACCTCCGGCAACGACCTGGATGAACTGCGCGCGCAGCTCAAGGGAACGGCGCAGGTTTCGGCGGGGCCCGCTGACGTGCCGATCGACCAGGTGGAGCGCTGGTCGAAGGGCTTTCTCAAGTTTGCGCTGGCACTACCGGAGGAGGGAGCGACCACGCACGTCAATTGCCTCGGCGGTGCGTTCGACCTGCGCGGCGACCAGGCGGTGACCGAAGACATGCGCCTCGATACCACAATCACGCGGATGCGAGCCGTAGGATCGTTGTCGTTGCGCAGCGGCGAAATGAATTTTTTCGTCAAACCGCATCTCAAGAAAGGGCCGCTCAAGGAGGCACCGCTGATCGCGGTTTCGGGCAAGATCGAGCAGCCCGTCAGCCGGCTCGCTTCAAAGGATGAAGCGAAAAGCGCGCGACCACAGCTCGAACATCTGCCGGAGGAGCCCGCGGATTCCAACCGCCCGTGCAATCCCGCCGAACGCCGGGAAAGCGGCTGAACCAAAGTCAGGTGAGTGCATCCCAGGAGTGCGCTATCGTTACCGCACAGAAAGGGTTGCCACCTGGGCAATCTTCCGCGAAACGGGTACACCCATGGCCAAGCACGCGAGCATTCTCGGCACGGTCGGCCGCACGCCGGTCGTGAAAATCAACAAGCTGGCTCCCAAGCACGTGGAGCTCTACGTCAAGGTCGAAGCCTTCAACCCGATGGGATCGGTGAAGGACCGGCTGGCGCTCGGCGTCATCGAGGACGCGGAACGCAGCGGGAAGCTGCGGCCCGGCCAGACCGTGATCGAGGCAACCAGCGGTAATACCGGTATCGGGCTAGCCATGGTGTGCGCGGTAAAGGGCTATCCGCTCGTCGTGACGATGGCGGAGAACTTCAGCGTCGAGCGCCGCAAGCTCATGCGCTTCCTCGGCGCCAAGGTCGTGCTCACGCCGGCCGCACTCAAGGGCAGCGGTATGCTGGCCAAGGCGGTCGAGCTCGCTCAGGCGCACGACTGGTTCCTGTGCCGCCAGTTCGAGAACGAAGCGAATGCCGACATGCACTCGCGGACCACGGCGCAGGAAATCCTCGCCGACTTCGCTGGCGATCGTCTCGACTATTTCGTCACTGGCTACGGCACGGGCGGCACGCTCAAGGGTGTGGGCCGCGTGCTGCGCAAGGAGCGCCCGGACACCAAGGTCATCGTCTGCGAGCCGGACAACTCGCAGGTGCTCGGCAGCCGCATCCCGCAGGCGCACGCCGCCGACGGCTCGCCGGCGGGCAGCCATCCGAATTTCCGTCCCCATTTGATGCAGGGCTGGAGTCCCGACTTCATCCCGAAGCTCACCGAAGATGCCGTCAGCATGGAGTTGGTCGATCAGATTATGCCGATCAATGGCAACGACGCGCTTAAGCTGTCGCGCGAGCTCGCGCAGAAGGAAGGGATCTTCGTCGGCATTACGGCGGGCGCAACCTTCGCCGGCGCGCTGAAGATCTGCGAGTCTGCTCCGCCAGGTACGAAAGTACTGTGCATGCTGCCGGACACCGGCGAACGCTATCTCACCACCACGCTCTTCGCGGACATTCCGGCCGACATGACCGAGGACGAGATCTCGATCTCCAGGTCGACGCCCAACTATCGCTTCGACGTGACCGCGACCGCTCCGGCGCCGGCCCCGGCGGCGGCGAGCGCT
>DATIEU010000604.1:0-4364 GCA_035455565.1 Steroidobacteraceae bacterium
CATTCTCGAGCAGCTTGAAGACCGCGAGACCGGTGGCGGGCGCAACGCCGAAGGTCACGTGCAGCGACGCCTGTGCACCCGTGAGCGCGTCGTGATACTGGCCGCGCGGCAGATACAGGATGTCGCCGGGCTGCATATGCGCTTCGAACAGCAGCCGTCCGCGGGATTCGGTCAGCCACTTCTCGATCTCGTCACCTGGCGGCAGCGGCGCAATGGGCGCATCGGCGCGCGATTCGTAGATGCGCCAGGTTTTTTCGCCCTCGGCCTGCACGGCGAAGACGTCGTGCAGGTCGAAGTGCGTCTGGAAGGCCTGCACGCCCTTGAAGGAGCAGTAGACATTCGCGAACGAACGCGCCGCGAACTCGCGCTCGAGCACGCTGACGACTGCAGCTACCTCGGGACACACCGCGTGCAGGTGATTGGCGATCAGGCTCGCTCCCAGGTCCATCAGTGCCCTGACTTTCGCCGGATTCACGGGCGCGCTCGCGCCCGGGCGTGCATCCGCAACGTCGCAGTAGTTTTCCCGCAGCGCTGCGCGGCTCTTGAAATAGACCTTGAGCGTGTCTTCGTTCCAGTAGGGCGTGATCGCGAGCACTTCGTTGAATCGCGACCAGCTGAAGAAACCCGGCGCTGCGCCACCCTTCTGAATGTGCAGCGGACGTTTGCCGAAATACTCGGAGCGAAACTTGTCCGGATCGATTGGCGCGATGAAAGCGGCAAAATCCATGGCGCGGGGACGTTAGCATTGACAATCCGATCCTGTCGAGGAACGCTGCCGGCATGCCCGAGAAGGACTGGTGGCTCCCGGCGCGCGCAGCCCTTCACCCAACCGGCCTGTATCTCTCGCTGCGTGAGATCCCGCCCGCCGAACTGCAGGACCCCTTCATGGCGCAAACGCTCGCGCGCATCGGTGCGCGCGGGCGCGTCGTCCAGATCGCACGTGAGGACCTGGGCAAAGGCACGACGGGTACGGCGCCCGCGGGAATCGTGTTCCATGTCGCTCGTTGCGGCTCGACGCTCATCTCGCAGCTGCTCAAGCAGCTCGATGCGCTGGTCGTCTACTCGGAGCCATTGCCGGTCAACGAGATCCTGTTGCCGCCTCACCAGTGGTCGCGCGGCGAGCTGGTGGCGGCGCTGCAATCATTGGGCGCGGCTTTCGCCGATCATGCGCGCCAACCTTATGTGTTGAAGCTCACGAGCTGGAACACGCTCTTCTGCGATCTCGTGGCGCAAGCCTTTCCGCAATCGCCCTGGATCCTGAACTGGCGCGACCCGGTCGAGGTCGGCGTGTCGCTCTTGGAGCGGCCACCCGGATGGTTGTGGAAATCCGGCGAGCCCAACAGGCATTTCTCGCCCTTCGTCGATCCGGAGAATGCCGCGACTTCCCGGGAGGATTACGTCGCGCGGTTATACGCAGCGTTCTGTGTTGCGATCGGCCGTCTCGATCCGGCGCGCGGGCGGCTGGTGCCGTATACGTCGCTGCCGGCGGCGGTGTGGGAAATCGTCGCACCGCATTTCTCGCAATCGGTCGACGGCGACGGACTGCGCCGGATGACGGACGCAGCTCGCCTCAACGCCAAAGCGCCGCTCAACGAACGTGTCGCGTTTCAGAGCGACAGCGCCGCGAAACAGGCGGCCGCCGCGAGTGAACTGCGGGGTGCCATCGAGCGCTTCGCCCGCGCACCGCTCGAGAACCTCGAGCGACTGCACGGCGCGTGAACCAGTTCACTTCGCGAAGAGCTTCGAAGGGTCCTTGAATGACTTGAACTCGAGCGCGTTGCCTGAAGGGTCGAACAGGAACATGGTCGCCTGCTCGCCGACCTGGCCACGGAAGCGCACGCCCGGCTCGATCTCGAATCGAACGCCTGTCTCGCGCAACTTCTTCGCGAGCGCATGCCATTGCTCCCACTCGAGCACGATGCCGAAGTGCGGGACGGGTACGTCTTGGCCATCGACGGGGTTGTAATGCAGCGACGGCTTGCGAGCCGTATCCAGGTGCGCGACGAGTTGGTGGCCGAAGAAATCGAAATCCACCCACTCCGAGTCGCTGCGCCCTTCGGGGCACCCGATCAGCTCGCCGTAAAAACGCCGTGCCGCGGCCAGGTCGTGGACCGGGATGGCCAAGTGGAACGGCGACAGCGTGACCACCGGTGGTTTCACGAGGGAAGGAGGCTGCGAACCAGTGCCAGCAGCTCTTCGGCGCGCAGCGGTTTGCTCGTCATGCGGACTCGCTCATCGTGTTGCAGGTCCTTCATGGCGGCCGACGTGTCCCCCGTGACGAGGACGACGCCGACGTCGCGCCCCAGGATCTTGCGCACCGCGCCGATGACGTCGGTGCCCGTTTCGCCGTCGGCGAGGTGATAGTCGGTGACCAGGACGTTGATATCGGCATGCTCGGCGCTCTTCTGCGCGGCCTCGGCTAACGAGGCCGCGACCGACGCCCTGAAACCCTCGACCCTGAACAACATGCGCGTCGCATCGAGTACGGCGGGATCGTCCTCGACGATCAGAACGTGAGGCGAAGGCCGCGGCGGCGCTGCGGGCTCCAAGCGTGTCTTAGCCGCGCGGGTCGCCGCAGCGCGTGTACGCTCCATGCCCGCTGGCAGGTCCAATGAAAAAGTCGAGCCCTTGCCGAGTTCCGATTCCACCCCCAGCCTGAGCTCCAGCAGCCGGACGAGTCGCTGCACGATGCTGAGGCCGAGACCGTAGCCTTCGCGCACTGAATTGGCGGGTACGCCCGCCTGGTAGAACTCGTCATAGATCAAGGGCAGCTGATCGGGCGCAATGCCGATTCCCGTGTCGAGCACCTGGACGCGAATCACACCGACGTCGCGCTGACAGCGAATCGAGACGTGACCTACGTGGGTGTACTTGATTGCATTGGCCAGAAGATTGCGCAGGATCTGCTCGACCAGCGAGGGGTCGCTGTGGGCGCGATCGTTGCAGGTCTCGACCCGCAGCTCGAGTCCCTTGTCCGAAGCCAGCCCCGCGAACTCCTCGCGCAGCTCCTCGAATAATGTCTCCACGACGAAGTCGGTCGGCTCCGGCTTGATCGCGCCGGACTCGAGCTTGCTGATGTCGAGGAGGGTGTTGAGCAAGCGCGACATCGCGGCGATGGCGTGCTCCTGCCGCACCACGGCCTCGGTCGCATCCACATCGCGCACCGTTCGGCGTAATGTGCCGTTGAGCAATGCCAGCGTTTGCAGCGGTTGTCGCAGGTCGTGACTCGCAGTGGCGAGGAAGCGGCTCTTGGCCTGGTTGGCGCGATCGGCGCTCTCGCGGGCCGCGACCAGCTCCGCCTCGATGCGCTTGCGCTCCGTGACGTCGCGAATCGCGGCGGCGACCAGCACTCGCCCGTCATCCGATATCGGGCTCAGGCTGATTTCGACGGGAAACTCCGTGCCGTCGCGGCGGCGCGCGAAGAGGTCGAGACCCGCCCCCATGGGCCGCACGCGAACCTCGCCGTTGAAGCCTTCACGATGGCCGACGTGCCGGCTGCGGAAGCGCTCGGGCAACAGGCATTCGACCTTCTGACCGGTGAGCTCCCACGGCGCGTACCCGAAGAGCGCCGTCACCTGCTGATTGGCGAAAACGATGATGCCAGTGGCATCGGCGATGACCATCGCATCGGGAGCGGACTCGAGCGCGCTTCTGACCAGTTCCGAGGAAAGCATGCGCGTCTCGCCGCACTGGGTCGGGCCCGTTCCGACCCAAGACCGGTATTCTTTACCTTCGTAGTATCTGGCGCAAGGCGCGCCCGCTTCAATGCTGCTGGATGGGGCGCACTGACCAGTCTATGCGTATCGGCCGACGTATCGTCTCGACTCCGTCGTCAGCTCAGCGACGGACGATCTCGATGCTCGTGACCTTGCCGCCTTCGAAACGCAACACCGCGGGAAAGCTCGACGAGCCGCGATCGTAGGTCCATACCTCGACCGTCACGGTGCCCGCGGTGTAGGTGCTGCCGTTGGCCCGGCGCACCTGTTGCGGTATTTCCTCGACGGTGCGCAGCGTCGGTTCGCCGCATTTCGCGAGCACGTCGACCATCGCCATGCCGGTGTTGATGATCTTGCCGCCGCACCGGAACGTGTCGTCCGCGGCGCGTGCCGGGCCGCTGGTCAGCAACACGAGCAGTGTGAGCGGAACTATGAGGCGCACGAGACTCAACGCCCGGCGTAGTGTTCCATCATCAGGCCGGTGCCGCCGCGCGACACATGGGCCACCACCGCAGTGCGCCGGTGGATCTTGGTGACGGTGCCGAGGTTGATCGCGAAGGCGAGCTCGACGGTCTGGCCCTTGCGCAGTCCCAGATTTTCCGTTTCGATGAACACGCCGTTGGCACTCAGATTTCGTGCCTTGCAGAT
>DATIEU010000605.1:0-2282 GCA_035455565.1 Steroidobacteraceae bacterium
GCTCTACGATGTCGGCGCGGTCCCTGCGGGCGCGAGCCGAGAGTCCAACTACAAAGAGTGGCTGCTGTTCGACAGCCGTCGATTCGCGCCGAAATCAAGTGCGCAGGCACGCACCGATTCCGGCGCGGGGTTCATGCATTCCCTCACAACGGATGTCGGTGGCCGCGTCTGGAAAGTCCAGTTTACCGCCCCTAAAGACGCAGTTATCGAGGGCGTCGACGCCCTGCTCCCGTGGCTCGTGCTCGGCGGTGGCTTGCTTTCCAGCGCCTTGCTCTTCGGTATGTTCTACTCCCTGGCGTCCTCACGCAGCCGGGCGGTGGAGATCGCCGACGAGATCACCAAAGAGCTGCGCGAGAGCGAGAAGGAATTGCGAGCTTCCGCCGAGCAGCTCCAGGCGATGTCGCGGCGATTGGTTGACGTGCAGGAATCCGAGCGCCGGCAGTTCTCCCGCGAGCTTCACGACCGGGTGGGACAGAACCTGACCGCGCTGAGCATCAGTCTGGACATACTGAAGACGCAGCTTTCGGACAAAGGGAACGAGGCGTTGCGTTCGCGTCTCGACGACGCGGGAGCGCTTCTTGAAGCGACTGCCGGGTCCATCGAGAACGTCATGTCGGAACTGCGGCCGCCGATGCTCGACGATTATGGATTGCTGCCTGCCCTGCAATGGTATGCGAAAGAATTCTCCAGCCGCACCGGCATCCAGGTGACGGTGGATGGTGATGAGGGGATGCGGCGGCTCACGCAGACCGGCGAGATCGCGCTGTTCAGGATCATGCAGGAGGCGCTGAACAATGTCGCGAAGCATGCTCACGCGAGGCGCGTCGGGATCATGCTCGAGCAATCCGACGACCAGCTGATCATGTCCGTGTCGGACGATGGGGTGGGGCTTGACGGGGCATCGGTTTCGAAGCGCAGGCCCGGACTGGGCATGGTGACGATGCGGGAGCGCACGCAGGCGGTCGGCGGCCGATTCGAGATCGGCGCCGCCGCTGGTCGTGGGACGCGAGTCGTGGTGCGGATCCCCTGCTGATATGACGATCAAAGTTCTCATCGCGGATGACCATGCCGTGGTTGCGGAGGGACTGCGCTTTGTCGTCGAGGCCCAGGCGGATATGCAGGTCATCGACTGCGTCCAGGATAGTCGGGAAGCGGTGCGCCGCTCGGTTGAAACGCGCCCCGACGTGGTATTGATCGATCACGCGATGCCGCTTCTCAACGGAGCCGAGGCCACTCACCTGATTCGTGAGCGTTGCCCGGGGACCCACGTGGTTATTCTCTCGATGTACTCCAACCGGGTGCACGTCCTGCGCGCGCTGCAGGCCGGCGCTTCCGGATACGTCGTCAAGAAATCTGCCGCGAAGGAGGTCGTCGAGGCGATCAGGGTGGTCCACCGGGGTGGGCGCTATCTTAGCAAGGAACTGGCCGACAGCGTGATCGACCAGGTCGTGCAAAACTCCGCCTCGGCGGATGTGCTCGAGCGACTGAGTTCACGCGAGCGCCAGGTGCTGCAGATGCTCGCGGAAGGACATGCCGTCGCGCATATTGCGTCCACCCTGTCGCTCTCGCCAAAGACCGTGGAAACCTATCGCGCCCGAATGATGGAAAAGCTCGACATCCACGACTTCGCGACCCTCGTCAAGTTCGCCATTCAGCACGGCGTCACTTCGCTCGAATAGAAGCGGCACACTCGCCGCTGTCAGGGAAACCCCGACACCCATTGTCGGGCGCGCCCGATTGTGCCCGTCCACACTGCTTAGATAGATTTCAGGTGGATTTCCCGCGCTCCGGCACCGGGCCGGCGGCGCGGCGTCGCCAAACTCAGACGAGCCGGAGAGCAATGAAAGACCACACGATTCAGGATCCTTTCGTATCGCTAGTAGACGGCCGTATCACCTTCACTCGTTGACCATGGCTAAACGAATTCTGTTCGCCGGTCTCGCCCTGTTTCCATTCTTGGCCTGTGCGCAACCGGACCTGGAAACTCACACCGGAAACTGGCTGTACGAAAGATATCTGGGGTTCAAGCGGCAGGAAGCCGCGGATTCATGGATGTATGCACTCTACGTTTCCGGGGTCATGGACAGACAGTTGATCAGCCAACAGCTTGAAAGTACGCCCCCGAAATGGTGTCGGCCTCAAGGTGGTGCGACATTCGCCCGCTACCTTCATATTGTCGGCCAATACCTGGAAAGGTATCCCGCAAGGCGACACTACCCTAGTGCGCAGCTGGTCATAGAGTCGTTTCAAGAAGCATGGCCCTGCCCCAGCGCAGCGTGGCA
>DATIEU010000606.1:0-2187 GCA_035455565.1 Steroidobacteraceae bacterium
GCCGCGCTCATTGCCTCGTCGGATCCCGCAGTACGGGAGCGGCTGTCGCGGCGTCCACCGATTGCCGACCTGGCGCCCACGCACCTCCAGTACAACGCGATTGCGGCGGTTGTCGGTGCCGGGCTGATGCCGCTACTCGACGGCGACCGGTTTCAAGTGGGTCGCCAGGTTTCCGGGGAGGAAGCCGTCGAAGTGATCGATCGTGTGCGATTGATGGCGACGACGCTCGACGCCTCGCGTCCGTGAAGAACCTCACTCTTGCCAATCAGCTGACCATCCTCCGGATCGTTCTGATTCCGGCATTCGTGCTGTTGGTCGTATACGGGTACCTTGGCGCCGCACTGCTCGTGTTCAGCACCGCCGGCCTGACCGACGCGCTCGACGGGCTGATCGCCAGGCGCGCCGGCCAGCGGACGAGTCTTGGCGCATGGCTCGATCCGATGGCCGACAAACTCCTGCTCGTCACCACGTTCGTGGTGCTCACGCTGCCCGGTATCCCGCTCACCAACCATCTGCCGCTGTGGCTGACCGTGCTGGTGATTAGTCGCGACATTGTGATCGTCGGCGTCGTCGCGGCGATCAACCTCGCGGTGGGGCCGCGGACGTTCAGGCCCTCACTATTGGGGAAGGCCACTACCGCGGCGCTGATCCTCACGAGCGTCGCGGTGATGTTTTTCAACTATCGCCGCGAAACCTCGATCATCGTCGACGTGGGTATCTGGCTGGCGCTTGCGCTGACGCTCATTTCCAGTGCCGATTACTTCCTCAAGTTGCGGCGGCTGATCACCGAAACCAACGACTAGCTCAGAGTTCAGTTGAATCGAGTATGAGATCTGTCGTTCACGCTTCTGCGTTCTCTCTTCTCGGCTCGTGTGCAGGTTCCTGTTCAGTTCTGGGTCCACTGTTTCTTGGTGCGGCGTTCACTCTAAGAGCACCCGGAAACGTCGCGTCATACGGCCACCGAACGTGAACACGAACCAAGAAGCGAGAGCCGAGAAGTGTCAACGACTGTTTCTCATACTCTATTCACGTGAACTCTGGGATTAGACCGTCACTTTCGTCCTGAAGTAATCAATTGTCCTGCGCAAGCCCTCTTCCAGACCAACCGTCGGTTCCCACCCGAGCAGCGTGCGTGCGCGGGTGATGTCGGGACGCCGCTGCTTCGGGTCGTCCACCGGCAGTGGTCGATAGACGACGCGGCTCGACGACCCGATCAGTTTCACAATCGTCGTCGCGATCTCCTCGATTGTGACCTCGTGTGGATTGCCGATATTGACCGGCTCGTTGGTCTTGGCATCCATCAGACCCAGGATGCCGCGGACCAGGTCGGTCACGTAGCAGAAGCTGCGGGTCTGGCGACCGTCACCGAAGACCGTCACGTCTTCGTTCGCCAATGCCTGTGAGATGAACGCCGGCACGGCGCGCCCGTCGCGCAGGCGCATACGTGGGCCGTAGGTATTGAAGATTCGGACGATCTTCGTATCAACCCCGTGGGTTCGATGATAGGCAAGTGTGATCGCTTCCGCGAAGCGCTTGGCTTCGTCGTACACACCGCGCGGCCCGATCGGGTTCACGTGTCCCCAGTAGGTCTCCGTCTGTGGGTGCTCCAGCGGATCGCCGTAGATCTCCGAGGTGGAGGCGAGCACGAACGTGGCGCCCTTGGCCTTGGCCAGGCCCAGCGCATTGTGGGTGCCGAGCGAGCCGACCTTCAACGTCTGGATCGGCAACTCGAGATAATCGATTGGGCTGGCCGGACTCGCCCAGTGCAGGATGTAATCGACCGGTCCGTCGACCTCGATGAAATGAGTGACGTCGTGGCGTATGAACTCGAAATCGAGCGCACGGAGATGGGCGATGTTGTTCATGTCGCCGGTGACCAGGTTGTCGATGCCGACAACCGTATCTCCGCGAGCGAGCAAGGTCTCGCACAGATGCGATCCGATGAATCCGGCGGCGCCGGTGACGACGATGCGTGCCATTGGCCTGCTATGCGCCTCGTCCGCTGAACTTTGTGCTAGCTGTGATTCGCATAACCGCTCCTCGGGCGCCCGGAGCGCCAAGAGTCACCGCCGACCGGCTGAACGATCTGGGTAGGCTGCTCAGGCACGTTGGAAGAGGCCGCGCACGAGCGTCAGCCACATGATCTTGAGGTCGAGCGTCACCGACCAGTTCTCGATGTAGTAGAGG
>DATIEU010000607.1:0-2109 GCA_035455565.1 Steroidobacteraceae bacterium
CGGCGCGGGTGAAAATCCGATACCGCATCAGCGAGCTAATGCGCAGTTGATAGCACGGGGGACGGCCATGACCACCACCAGTCTCTCTGAACCGCTGCTCAAGCTGTGGACCGAGGAACCCGCAGCCCGTGCCGGGCGCGCCCGCATTCGCGCGCGCATCGGGGGCCTGCACTGCTCGCTGTGCACCGGCACCATCGAGAAGGCCATCGGCCAGTTGCCCGGCGTGGATAAGGTCGCAGTGAGCCTCACTCACGAGCAGGCGCTGGTCGAGTACGATCCCGCCATCGTGCAGCCAGAGCGCGTGCTGCAGACCCTGCGCGATATCGGCTATACGGTTTCCGATCCGAGAAAGCTCCGCTCATTCGAGGAGGAAGAGCGCGATCTCGTGCGTGAGGGCCGCCGCTTCCTGGCTGCAACGGCGACGAGCCTTGCCGCAATCGCCTTCATCGCCAATCCAGCCGTTCCGTGGACCGTGGCAGTTGACGCCATCGCGACAGTGAGCCTTGCCGCATTCGTGGCGCTTTTGCTGTGGCCGCGCGGTGCAATACCCGCCTTGAGCTCCGCGCTTGCTCTCGGCGCAGCTGCGGCAATTCTCCTCGTACTGCGGGCCCAGGGCGGAATAGCGCCGGCCGCCGTGCCCTGGATCGTCGGCGCGCTCGCCTTTGCCGTGGTATTCGGCGTCGCGCGACATATTCTGATCATGGCGGTTCAGTCGCTGCGCCGCGCGATCCTTAACCAGCATGTGCTGCTCGAGGCCGCGGCGCTCGCGGGACTCGCCGGCGGGGTACTCGGGCTCGTGCTCGGCAGGGAAGGCTACCCCACTGCGCCCTTCTTCGCGGTAGCCGTGCTCGTTTCCACCTACCACCTGTTTTCCGAGTGGCTGTCGCTCATCGTGAAGACGCGGAGTTCCCAAGCGGTGAAGCGCCTGCTTGACCTGCGGCCCGATACTGCACGCGTCGTGCGTAACGGTCGCGAAGCAGAAGTCCCGGTTGAGCAGGTCAAGGTTGGCGAGCTAGTGCGTATTCGTCCCGGCGAGCGCATCCCGGTGGACGGCACGGTGGTCGAGGGGCGCTCGTCGGTAGACCTCGCGCTCGTCACCGGGGAGCCGATTCCGGCCGAGCGCGTGCCGGGCGACGCGGTGGTCGGGGGCTCGATCAACGGCACGGGCACGCTGCTCGTCCGCGTGACGGCGGTGGGAGAACAGTCGTTCCTGCAACGCGTGGCCCAGGAAGTCGAAGACGCGCGGGCGCTCAAGCCCGGCATCCTGCATCTCGTGGACCAGGTGCTGCGCGTTTACGCCCCGCTCGTGCTCTCCGTCGCGCTGCTCGCCGTGCTCGGATGGACGTTCGGCTCGTACCTGATCACGGGCGCAGTCGATCTGGAGCGCGCCGTATTCGCGGGATTGAGCGTGCTGGTAATGGGCTACCCGTGCGCGGTGGGCATTTCCGCGCCGCTGTCCATCGTTCGCGGCGCGGGAGAAGCGGCGGAGCGCGGGATCCTGATGCGCACCGGCGAAGCGTTCCAGGGCTACCGCATGGTGACAGCGGTCGCGCTCGACAAGACGGGAACGCTCACGGAGGGCCGCCCTTCGCTGCGGAAGATCGTAATAGCTGGCACCAGCGAGAACGAACTGCTCGCAATCGCCGCGGCTGCGGAGTCCGCTTCCGAGCACCCGCTCGCGCGAGCTATCGTGCAAGCTGCGTTCGACCACGGCGTGACGCCGCCCGCAGTGGAGGGCTTTGAAGCGATGCCGGGCCAGGGTGTCGTCGCCCGCATCGGGGGAATGGATACCCTGGTCGGCAACCCCCGCTTCCTTGCGGAACGCGGCGTGGACCTTTCCGCGCTCGCGCCGCGCATCGCAGCGCTGGAAAAGGACGCGAACACCGTCATCGCGGTCGCGCGCGACGGCCGTTGCCTCGGACTCATCGCATTGGGCGACCGCCTGCGCGCCGATGCGCGCGAGGCGGTCGCGGCGCTGCGCGCGGCGGGGCTCGAGACGATTCTCGTCACCGGCGACAACGAGCGGGCCGCGCGGGCGATCGCGGCGCAGGTCGGCATCGAAACCGTGCACGCCGGAATTCTGCCGGGCGAAAAGGCCGAAATTGTGCG
>DATIEU010000608.1:0-2226 GCA_035455565.1 Steroidobacteraceae bacterium
CATGGCCGCGACCATCGCCTGGTTGACGGTATCGCGCGCCAGGTTACGCATGAAGGAGCCGTCGATCTTGAGGAAATCCATGGTCAGGTTCTTGAGGTTCGAGAAGCTGCCGAGACCGCGGCCGAAATCGTCGAGCGCGAACTTGCAGCCCATACCGTGCAGCACACCGATAAAACGGCGCGCGTGCTCGATATTGGTGATGACGGAATTTTCAGTGACCTCGAAGCACACCTGGTCCGGGGTGACACCGCTGCGATCGAAGCAGTCGACCACGAACTCGAGGAACTGCGTGTCGCCGAGCGTCTGGCCCGAGATGTTGATGGCGACACTGCGGTCCTTGTCGACCGTCAACGCGCCGCGACCAATCGCGGACAGTGTGGTCTGCACTACCCAGCGGTCGACCAGCGCCATCAGCCGGTAACGCTCCGCGGCGCGCAGGAATTCGCTCGGGCTCACGTCCTGGCCGTTCTCGTCCTTCAAGCGCACCAGCACCTCGAGCGCCGGGCCGTCGATGGTCTGCGCCATGACCGGCACGATCGGCTGCGAATAGAGCTCGAAGCGGTTTTCCTTGAGCGCACCCTGCAGCTTCTGCAGCCAGTGAATCTCGCCGCGGTGGCGCGCGACGGCCTCGTCGTGTGCGGAATAGACGTGCACGTGACCGCCGCGTTGCTTGGCGACATAGCAGGCCGAATCCGCGGCGCTCATGACTTCTTCGGCGTTGCCGCTCTCACGGCCGATCTCCACGAGCCCGATGCTCACGTCGATGTTGAAGATCTTGTCCTTCCACACGAAGCGGTAGTCGGTCACCGCGCGGCACACGTCATCGGCAATCTGTCGCGCCTTCTCGAGCGGGCAGCCGATCAGCAGCAGCGCGAATTCATCGCCGCCGATGCGCGCTACCGTGTCGGAGTCGCGCACCGCGTCTTTGAGGAGACCCGCCACCTCGCGCAGCATGTTGTCGCCCGCCACGTGGCCGCAGCTGTCGTTCACCACCTTGAAGCGATCGAGATCGAGGTAGCAGAGGATGTGGGTCGCAGGACCCGAGCGGGCGGCATCGAGGGCTTCTTGAAGGCGCCGCTCGAACTCGCGGCGATTGACGAGGCCCGTGAGCGCATCATGACTCGCCTGGTAGGACATCTGGCGGGCGAGACCGCGCTGCTCGCTTACGTCATGCAGCACGATCACCGCGCCGGTCACTTCGTGACTGGGGTTCCTGAGCGGCGAGGCATTGAGCTCGATCGAGTATTCCTCGCCGCTGCCGCGCGACAGGAGCAGTGCCTTGCGCCCGAGCGTGACGCGCGCGCCGCTGGCGAGCGACTGGCGCACCGGGTCGCCGAGTGATTTTCGATCGCTCTCATCGACCAGGCTCACGATTTCCTCGAGCGCGTGGCCCGCCGCCTGGAGCGAGGTGGTGCCGGTGAGGCGCTCGGCGCTTTCGTTCATGTAGTCGATGCGGCCGCGCTTGTCGGTGGTAATCACGCCTTCGTTGATCGATTGCAGCGTCGCGAGCGCGCGCGAGCGTTCCTGCTCGGGCGCGGTGCCGCCGCGGCGCGGCGTCATTTCGACGGCGGTGATCAGGAGCATCGGCTCCTCGGGCACGTCGACGACCACGGCGGCGATTTCCAGCCGACTCACCTGCCCCTGCGCACCAACGAGCTCGATCTCGTAGCGTTCCGCGGCAGCCTCGCCCGCGAGGCGGCGGCGGATGTTTTCCCGCACCAGCTCGGCGTAATCGCCGGGCACGAGCTCATGGAGCTTGCGCCCGATCAGCTCACGCGGCGCGAGCCCGGTGAGTGCCGCGAAACGGGGATTGGCGAACAGAATCGTGTCGCGGTGCAGGACCACCGCTTCATGGACCGATTCCACCAGGCGCTGGAACACGAGCTCGCGTTCCTGCAGCTTCTGTCCGCGCGCATCGAGTTTGGAAAGCAGCTTGTTGACGGCGTCGCTCGCCGTGGTGACACCGGCCTGCCCGTTCGGCACGGTGACGCGGTCTTCGAGACGGTTCTGTCCGACGATGTGCGTGAGCTGTTCACCCAGGGTATCGAGCGCGCGCAATAGGTTGCGCCGCTGCACGAACAGGACCCCTGCGCCGGCAGCGAGCACGCCGAGAGCCAGCGACAGAAGCCAGATGGTAGGCATGAACTCGGACAGACCCCTGGGTCAGTGGGCTGACCTTCGCTGCTGTAATGCCGGGGCCGCTACTGGTTGTTGTGACGCGCCCCG
>DATIEU010000609.1:0-4198 GCA_035455565.1 Steroidobacteraceae bacterium
GCCTGCGGCCGGGCGACGAGATCCTGCTGACCGTCGGCGAGCACGCTTCGAACATGCTGCCGTGGCAAATGGTGGCGCAAGCCACCGGCGCAATTGTTCGCTACGCCGACGTTGACGATGTTGGGCGCCTGCAACTGGACGAATTGGACCGCCAGCTCTCCGAGCACACGCGCCTCCTCGCCTTCAGCCACATATCGAACGTCGCGGGATACATCAACCCGGCCGCCGACATCTGTGCGCGCGCCCGGCGCGCGGGCGCGCGCGTGCTCATCGATGCCGCGCAATCGGCACCGCACATTCGCCTCGACGTACAGGCGCTGGGCTGCGATTTCCTCGTTTTCTCAAGCCACAAGATGCTGGGACCGATGGGCGTCGGCGTGCTCTGGGCACGTCGCGAAGTCCTCGAAGAGATGCCGCCCTATCAGGCT
This sequence comes from Steroidobacteraceae bacterium, assembly GCA_035455565.1. Lineage (GTDB taxonomy): Bacteria > Pseudomonadota > Gammaproteobacteria > Steroidobacterales > Steroidobacteraceae > DATBVX01. Next base: position 429 of record DATIEU010000609.1, read on the forward strand.
GGCTCGAACATGGCTCACGACGTCGACCTGGGTTCGCGGGATCTCGAGCATGCGGCGCGGAAGTTTGGTGCCGGCACGCCCAATGTGTCGGGGCCCGTCGGCCTGGCGGCCGCAGTGACCTTCCTGGATTCGCTCGGCCACGAAGCAATCGAACATCACGAGCAGCGTCTCGTGACTCACGCGCTCCAACGGCTGCATGAAGTCCCGGGGCTGCGAATCCTCGGTCCCACGAAACCGGCCGCGCGTATCCCGGTCTTCTCGTTCACCGTGGACGGCATGACACCTGCCGAGATCCTGCGGCGCCTGGATGCACAGGGCATTGCGGTCCGCGCCGGCGACCTCGCGTCGCTCCCCCTCCTGAAGCGCCTCGGGGCGTCGGCTGCGGCCCGCGCATCCTGCTACCTGTACACACAGGTCGAGGAACTCGACCAGCTGGCCGACACACTGCTCGCGGTGGTGAAGAAATGATGAGTAAGGTCTGGTGGCGCCTGAGGCACGCCCTATCGGCGTCGGCATCGAGGTCCCGCTTCCGCTTTGGTGCTCCGCGCCATGCGTGGCAGCCGTGCACTGGCGTTCAGTACGTGTATTTGGTGGAATCACACCCCCGCACAAAGTGAGCGCCAGCACCAGGGGAAGGAGATGGACATGTACAGTAAGGATCCCGCCGTCATCTCGAACCTTTCAGCGGAGCAGTACAGCGTCACACAGCAGGGCGCGACCGAAATGCCGGGAACGGGAGAGCACCTGCACAATGACGAGCCGGGCATTTATGTCGACATCGTGTCGGGCGAGCCGCTGTTCGCCTCGTCGGATAAGTATGAATCGGGGTGCGGCTGGCCGAGCTTCACCAAGCCGATCGAGCCCGCGAACGTCAACGAACTGACGGACAGGTCGCATGGCATGATCCGCACGGAAGTGCGCTCAGTGCATGGCGACAGTCATCTGGGTCACGTCTTCAACGACGGGCCCGAGGATCGCGGAGGATTGCGTTACTGCATCAACTCGGCCTCGCTGCGATTCATCCATCGGGATGACATGGAGGCCGAAGGTTACGGGGCCTACCTGGATCAAGTGGAGGACCGGCGATAACTCGGCGCGTGCCTCTGCGGCGTGGGCGCTCGGCCCCAGCGCCGAGGCGTCGATCGCGAAGATCGCCATCCTAACAGGCTCGCTGCTCGCGGCCCCGCTCGGTACTGCGATCCTCACGTTCGACGCGCGGCGCTTCGCGTTCGCGGCGCATTCAGCATCCTGTCACGCAAGCGAGGCCTTCAACATGTCGATCGCCTGCTGGATCGCGGCTCGCGTCGCTGGTGTTTGCGCGAGCGGGTTCAGCATCACGAAGTCGTGGATCGTCCCGTTGTAGCGCACCGAAGTAACGCGCACACCTGCCTGCATCAGCTTCGCAGCGTAGGCCTCGCCTTCGCTGCGAAGGATGTCATCATCGACGATGACCAGCGCATCGGGTAAGTCCCGCAGTTCCTCGGTCGACGCGCGCAGGGGCCATGCGTCGGTCTCCTTGCCGGTGAGCCCCTCCTGGGCGAAGAAGAATCTTGCCGAGTCGGCCGTCAGCCATGGCCCGTTTGCAAACGTCTTATACGAGTCGTTGTCCGAGATGGCGTCGACGACGGGATAGAAGAGGACCTGAAAGCGGATCCGCGGCCCTCCGCGCTGTTTCGCCATCAGCGTCACCAGCGCCGCCATATGCCCGCCGACGCTGTCGCCTACGATCGCGAGGCGCGAAGCGTCGACGCGCAGCTCCTCCGCATGCTCGACCGCGTACAGCAAGGACGCGTAGGCTTGTTCCTGTTGCGTCGGGTATTTCGCTTCGGGCGCGTTCACGTAGTCCACGAAGATCACCGTTGCGCCGACACCGTTGGCGATCTCGCGCACGAGCCGGTCATGCGTGATCTTGTCGCCAAGCACCCAACCACCGCCATGCGTATAGAGGATAACGGGGAGGACTTCTTTGGCTCCTGCACCGGCGGGACGGACGATCCGAATGCGCGTCTCTCCCGTCGGCCCTACCGGCCAAACCGTGTCCTCGATCTGCGCGTCCTGGAGCGGTATCGGTTGTGACTGCAGGCCGGTCAGGACCTGGTGCGCGTCCGCGGGGCTGAGCTGGCTCAGCGGCGGTCCGCTCAAGCTATTGATGAACGCCTGCGTTGTGGGTTCGAGTGTCATGGAACTCTCCTTGTGTATTCGTCTGACCTGGTCGAATGAATTATCCAGCGCGTAGATGACCCCCCGATGTCTGGGATTGGTTGCCGAGGTGAGATTGGGAGAACCCGCGGAGCGGTTCTTGCCGAACTTTACGGCGATTCGGATGGGATTGCGACGAGCGGCGGGCGGTCAGATCGTCAAGCGCGCGTGACGCGACGCCGCAGACACGGTCACGCGGTATTGGCACATGGCGCGCCCTCATGCGTCATGGCGGATGGTCCAGCGGAGCGCGCCCACTGAGGCTGTGGTGCGCTGCTGCCGACAGCGAGGATGATCCGAAATTTTGGCCTAGCGCCACAATACTGGGCGCTCGGCTCCCCCTTCCAGGACTGCCGGAATCTCGATACGAATGATCGTGCCACCGGCCGGACCGGCACTCGCCCGGGAGGTGAGGCCGTGCAGGCGCAGGATCTGGCCAATGATGCGCAGTCCGAAGCCCGCAGCACCGACTGGCGGTTCCTGTCCGTCGTTGAAGACGCGCAGCATGTTCGCAGTGGGTCCATCACCCGCGTCGGTGAGCGTCAGAATGATCGTATCGTTCACCCGCCCCACCCCCAGCACGACCGTGGTCCCGCGCCGCGCCGCCTTCACGGCGTTGGTCAGCAAGTTGTCGATCAACCTGTGGAACAGCCCGATGTCGGCCTTGATGGTGGTGTCGCCGGTCTCGATGGCGCACTCGAGGCGGATCCCGAGACGCTCGGCTGCATCGCTCAGGCCCAGTGCTGCATCCTGCGCGAGCTCGCCCAGGGCGAAGCACTCGTTGCGAAGCTCGAGCGAAGGCGCGTCGAGGCGTGCGCTCTCGAAGAGCTCTGTCAGCAGGTGCTGGACCTGTTGACAGTGAAGGAGTGCCCGCGCCAGTCCTTCACGGCGCTCGCTCGCGCTGGCACTGCCGTCCCGCCGTAACACCATCTCGATGTGGGCCTGCAACGTCGTGAGCGGCATACGCAGATCATGCGCGAGGTGCGCGATCCACTCGCGGCGCGATCTGTCGGCAGCCTGGAGTGCCTCCATCTGTGCGGCGATCCGCGACCGCAAGCTCGCGAAGCCTGTTGCGAGCTGGCGGATCTCGTCGCGCTCGCCGGGCACAGCCTCGCCCCGCCCGACGTGCATTTGCGCTTCGAATTCCGACACTTCGCATGCGAGGGAACGTAGCGGCAACGTGATTCTTCCCAACAGCAGCGCCGCGACGATCAGTCCCGCCAGCAACGTCAGGACGATCCCGCCACCCGTCAATATCGCGACCTGCTCTGGCAGCGCCTTCGCCGTGGTGGCCTGTCGCGCGCTGCTGTCGAGGATCACGTACACGAATCCCCACGGACTCTCCGATGGCCCCACGGCAGCCGCGCTGAAGATGCGCCGGCCGGCGGCGTCACGCGGGTCGTCGCCGGTAACGGGACCCGTCCTGGTGCCCGCGATGAACTGCCGCAGCGGTGCGAGCTCCACATGCTGGCGTTCCAGGCGATGAGCGCCGGCGGATCCGAGCACGCGTCCGCTGCGATCGAGTGCATACACTTCAATGGAAGGATTGAGGATCATCGCCTTGTCGGCGA
>DATIEU010000610.1:0-14579 GCA_035455565.1 Steroidobacteraceae bacterium
AACCCGTATGGGTCGCGCGGTTGCAGCTGCAGGTAGCGATCGAGCGCCTGGCGTGCCTGCTGGTAGTCGCCCAGTCGCAGGTACGTTTCGCCGAGATAGCTCCACAGGTAGTCGTTCTGCGGTTCCTGCTCGAGGAGGCGCTTGAGCTCGGCGGCCGCGGCTTCGTCCTCGAAGGCCACGTCATAGGACTGCGCGAGCAGCGTGTGCGCCTCGACATCGAACGGCAGCTCCTTGAGTAAGCCCTCGTAGATCTGCCGGGCGCGGCTCGCGTCGCGTTCGAACATCGCGCTCGCCCCATCCACATAAGCGCGTTCGCGGTGCGTGAGTGGCGCGTCTGCGGGGATGGCGTGCAATGTCGCCAACCCGGCCTCGGTATCGCCGCTCGCGACCTGCACCTGCGCCAGGCGGTAACGCGCCATGTGGAAATCCGGCGCGAGCGTGAGCGCGGAGCGAAACGCGCGTTCCGCCGACTGGTAGTTGAACCCGAGAAAGTACTGCAGGCCGCCGAGGTAGACCTCGTACGCCGCCATGTTGTTGACGGCGAAGTCCGCCGACATGCTCGCGATCTGCTCGGTGTGCGGGATCCTGAGTCCCTGCTTGGTCAGCAGCACCAGGCGCGCAGCCTCGGCCAGCATCGTCGAGGCGTTCAGATCCTTGGCGCTGTAGGCGTTGAGCTCGACGCCGCCTGCCACGTCCGACAAGCGTGCGGTGAGCACGAGTCCCTCGGGGACCTTGAGGTATTCGCCCGAGACCACGTAGTCGATGCCGGCGTGTTCCGCCGCGTCGAGCACTTCACCCGGTGCGGCCGGATTCTGGACTCCACGCAAGACCGCCTGCCAGCGCCGCGGCGAGACGACAACCACGTGGCTCGACTCCGCCAACCCATCGCGCACCAGGTTGGCGACACCCTCGCTCAGCCAGTCGAACTGCGTATCGCCGGTCAGGTTCTGCAGCGCCGCCACGGCCACCACCGGGAGCGTCTTGGGAACGGGCCGAGTGATGGCCGCCTGTTTCTCGCGTTCGTAGTGGCCAATCCAGGCCGACCAGACCAGGGCGCAAGCCGCGACGATGGCCGTCGCCGCGGCCGCAAATCCGACCCACCCGCGTTCGGGACGCACGCGCTGGTGCCGCCACGCGACCGCCATCGTCGGGACGAAGCCAGCGGCGAACAGCGTGATCACGGCGGGCAATGTCCAGGCGGGCAGGCCCCACGCGGCGCCGAACCGTGCCAGGACCAGGGCCGCGAGCGCGGCAAGGCCGATATAGGCGAGCACGGCCAGCACGACCGGCTGTTTCAGGAAGGTCGTGACCGATTCGCGCCAATGCGCGGCCCCTGGTTCCGACACCTCGTAGGCGCGCACCGGCTCGGCGATGTTCTTGACCTGGCGCGTGCCGACGAAATTGAAGCGCGCCTCGATCTTGCCGCGGACCTGCTCGTAAACCCACCCGGAAATCAGGATGCCGCCCGGTTCGGCGAGCGACTGCAGGCGCGCCGCGACGTTGACGCCGTCGCCGAACAAGGCGCCGTCTTCCTCGATCACGTCGCCCAGGTTCACGCCAATGCGCAACGACATGCGCTGCCTTGCCGCTACGGATCGATTGGCCTCGGCGATGGCGCGCTGGATCGCCTGCGCGCAACGCACGGCGTTGACGGCGCTCGCGAACTGCGCCATGAGGCTGTCGCCGACGCTGCCGAATTCCTGGCCGTCGAACTCGACAACCACGCGATCGAAGGTGGCGCGAAGGATCTTGAGTGCGGCGAGCGTTCCCTCGTCGTCCGTACCCATCAGTCGGCTGTAGCCGACGACGTCGGCGGCGAGGATCGCCGCGATTTTTCGAATGGTTCTGGCCATGGCGCCTGCCGTTCCCAAGCGAGTATAGCTTGGGCGGGGCGGGCGCCCTTCAGCCTGGAGTCATTGCCATCCGGCTTGACGGCGCCGTGTCGTTGGGAGTGCAGTCGGGTCCCACCGAACTCCAGCGCCGCCTGCCGGTTTTTGGGCAAGCACGATCAACCGTTGCGCGAGTCGCGATCGACCGAAGTGCTCGCCACCTGTTCGGGCGCCACCGCGTCGCTGCCGAGCCACTGGATGTCCGCCGTGGACGAGGCGAAACCCCAGGCAAGAAGTGACGTCAGTGCCACAGCAGCCACAGCGCTCACGGATGCGCGAAGGCCCGATGAAGTGATGATGCTCATGTGTCTAGCTCCTCAGTTTATGCAACAAGTCCGCCAACCCTTTCTTTGCCAGCCGGCGAATGACCGCCGACTGCGGGAGCTATGGTGCGGGTTGGCGCCGGCTGCCTCTGTCAAGCCGGCGACACAAGGCCACAAATCGGAAAAGGGCCTACTTGGCGCGCTTGTCGAGCACGCGCCGGGCCTTGCCGACCGAGCGTTCGATGGCGCCCGACGGATTGACGACCACGCGGGCGCTGATGCCGATGAGGGACTTGAGGCGACGTGAGAGGCTCCGGGATGCAGCCTGGCAGTCATCCTCGGTGGCGGGGGCGCCGGTGAGCATTTCGACGTGCACGACGAGTGCGTCGAGGTGGGCCTCGCGAGTCACTTCGAGGTAGTAATGCGGCGCAAAGTGCCGCTCGGCGAGGATCAGCTCCTCCACCTGGCTCGGAAACACGTTCACGCCGCGAATGATCAGCATGTCGTCGGTGCGGCCCGTGATGCGGTCGATGCGCCGCATCGAGCGCGCCGTGGGCGGCAAGAGCCGCGTGCGGTCGCGCGTGCGATAACGGATCACGGGGAGTGCCTCCTTGGTCAGCGATGTGAGCACGAGCTCGCCCGCCTCGCCATCGGGCAGCACCGCGCCCGAGTCGGGGTCGATGATCTCCGGGTAGAAGTGATCCTCCCACAGCACCGGCCCGTCCTTGGTCTCGATGCATTCATTCGCGACCCCCGGCCCCATCACTTCCGAGAGACCATAGATATCGACCGCGTCGAGTCCCATGCGCTGCTCGATCTCGCTGCGCATGCCCTCGGTCCAGGGCTCGGCGCCAAAGATGCCGACGCGCAGCGAGCAGGCGCGCGCATCGAGTCCCTGGCGGCGAAACTCCTCCGAGATCGCCAGCATGTAGGAAGGTGTCACCATGATGATGTCGGGACGCAGATCCTGGATGAGCTGCACCTGTTTCTCGGTCTGTCCGCCCGACATCGGCACCACCGTGCAACCGAGGCGCTCCGCGCCGTAGTGCGCGCCCAGGCCGCCGGTGAAGAGTCCGTAGCCGTAGGCGACGTGCACGATGTCGCCGGGCCCGCCGCCCGCAGCACGGATCGAGCGCGCCACGAGCTGCGCCCAGGTATCAATGTCTCGCGCGGTGTAACCGACCACCGTCGGCTTGCCCGTCGTACCGCTCGAAGCGTGGATGCGCACGACCCGCTCGCGCGGCACGGCGAACATGCCGAACGGATAGCGGACGCGCAGATCTTCCTTGACCAGGAACGGGAAATGCTTGAGGTCCTCGAGCTGCGCGACGTCGCGCGGATGCACGCGCGCCGCGGTGAAGCGCTCGCGGTAGTGCGGCACGTTGTCATACGCATGCTGCAACGACCAGCGCAGGCGCTCGAGTTGCAGGTTGCGCAATTCGTCGAGGCTCGCCGTCTCGATCGGCTCGAGAGCCGCGGGCGTGGCCGTGCGGGCACTCATGGTGCATGAGGCTAGCACTGTTCAGGTACGATGCCGATCAAGAGCACCAACCGCCGCCGCTGAGGAGACCCGGATGATGACCCGACGTGAATCGCTCAAGTGGGCGGCGGCCGGACTGGGTGTGCTCGCGACCGGTGTGGGTCGTGCGGAGCCATCCGCATCGAAGCCCCTGAACCTGCTGATACTGGGCGGCACGGGGTTCCTGGGGCCACACCAGGTCGAGCACGCGCTCGCGCGCGGCCATCGCATCACGCTCTTCAATCGGGGCCGCAGCGGTCCCGGGCTCTATGGCGATCGTGTCGAAGTGCTGATCGGCAATCGTGACAGGCGCATCGACCAGGGCTTGACCGCGCTCGAGGGCGCGCGCCGCTGGGATGCTGTCATCGACAACTCGGGCTATCTGCCGCGCCACGTGCGCGATTCGGCAACACTCCTCAAGGACCGCGTCGGCCGCTACCTCTACGTCTCGACCGTCGCGGTCTACGATCCGAGCGGCGGAGCGGTCATCGACGAGTCATCGCCGCTGCGTTCGCTGCCCGATCCCAGCCTCGAGGAAATGTCGTGGGCCAACTACGGTCCGCAAAAGGCGGAATGCGATCGCGTCGTTCGCGCGATGTTCGGCGAGCGCGCCACGATCGTGCGGCCGACGTACATCGTCGGTCCGGGCGATGACACCGATCGATTCACCTACTGGGTCGAGCGCGCGGCACAAGGCGGCGACCTGCTCGGTCCGCCCGAGCCAGAGAAGGAGCTGCAATGGGTGGACGTGCGCGATCTCTGTCCCTGGATCGTGTCGCTCGCCGAACGCAACGTCGCGGGAGTTTTCACGGCTGCGGGACCGGCGACCCCGATGAGCTGGGAGCAAACGCTCAAAACCCTGGCGATCGGCAGCGCGCAGGCCGCGAAATTTCACTGGGCGACGGCCGAGGTGCTCGAGGATCTAAAGATTGAGCTCCCGTTGGTGACGCCGGGGCGTCCGTCGCGCCATTTCGCCAACGAGGCGAGCCGCAAGGCCGGCCTCGATTACCGGCCGCTGCCCGACACCGCGAAGGCGACGCTCGAGTGGTGGCGCGCCCAGCCCGAGGCACGACGCGTACAACCCGAGGGTTGGCCGTCGCGTGAGCACGAGTTGCAGGCGATCGCGCGGGTCAAATAAGCCGCGCCCCGCGGGCCGTCCCTGGCCCGCCCCAGGCTGGATCGAAATCCGTTATCAACCCGCCCGCGCGAGCGCGTCCTTGCGGATGAGTGCGAATCCCGCGGAGTTGAAGTTCCACGAGCCCACTTCCTTGAAGATTTTGCGGGCTTCGTCCGCCTGCCCGGCACCTTGTAGCGCGAGGGCGAGGTGGTACTTGGTGTACATGTTGGTGAGATCGGCCTTGCGGTACTCCGCCACCGCTTCGCCGTACTTCTTCTGCGACAAATTGATGAGGCCCATCAGGTCGTGGAAGTTTTCCATCTTGCGTGGGTTCTGCTGCTTCGCGACCAGGTCCGAGTTCTTCTTCGCGAGGCTGACCGCCTGTGCGTAGTCGCCCTTGCGCGCCGCGAGCTGGCCCTCCTGGTAGGCGATCAGGGCTTCCTGGATGTTCGAGAACTCCTCGGTGCCGACGATCTTCGCGTTGGCGCGCAACGTTGCCGCGAGCTTGCCGATGACACGGCTGGCGTCGTCGTGGAGCCCGGTATGCAGCGCGATCTGTGCTGCGTTCGTCAGCGCAAACACCTTCGCGCCGTTGCGCTGATCCGCCGGTACATCCATCGTATCGCTGTCGGCGGCGAGCTTCTCGAGCGCGACCACCGCGGTCTTTGGCTCGCCGGCGTGCACCCACGTGAAGGTACGGTAGTTGGCGAGGAAGGACTTGGTGGCCGCGTCCGCGTTGGCGATGCCGCGATCGTAATCGGTGCGCGCCGCGTCGTAGCGGCCCAGGAACGAGTCGACGTGACCGAGTTTCACCGGTGCAGTGCCATCGTGCGGATCGAGCAGCGTCGCGCGCGTGTAGTACTCGCGCGCCTCCTCGAGCCGGTTGGTGGCGCGATACACATCGCCCAGCGTCCACCAGTAGTTGTCCTCGCCCGGGGCCAGCGCAAGGGCCTGCCGGAAGTACTTCTCGGCCTGCGCGAGATCGCGCGGCTCATTGAAGAGATAGGAGGTGCCCATCGTGAATGGCGCCACCGCGAGATGCGGGTCGAGCTCCATTGCCCTGGCGATCGACTTGCGCTGGTCCAGGAACTTGTTGACGCCGCCCTGCACGCCCGCGAGGGCGAGCCACGCGCGCGGGCTGCGCGGATATTTCTCCACCAGCTGCTGCGCCAGTGCGAGCTGCGACTGAAAGTCATTGTCGAGGAAGCGCTGATTGATCTGCACCAGCAGCCGCTCGCCCTCGCTTGCCTTGGCGCCGGCCGCGGCCGCGCGCTTCAGGCTCTCCGAGAACTCCTCGGTTGAGAACGCCGCGTTACCGAGGTTGAACCAGCCATAGCTGAAGTCCGCATCCGCGCCCACTGCCGCACGGAACAGTGCGTTGGCCACGGCACCGTCACCGCGGTCAAGGGCCGCCTGCCCGGCCACGAAGTCCATGCGTGCCGCAGCAGACTTGGTCGTGATGGGGATCTCCTCGACCGCGGCGCCCAGGGCAACCGTGGTCAGCCCGGCCAGCAGTGAACCTGCGGCCGCGCGTCGCAATGCGTGCCTGTTCATCGAGCTTTCCCCCTGTGCCTGAAGTGAGTGCCCGGGAAAAGCCGGGCGTGTGGTTCGCGATTATTTCAAAGGGCTCACAGCTGCGGGCACACGATGTGACGAAGCGACGAGGCGCCATGACGAACCGCTCGGTGGCGGGACCAATGCGCGTGCCATAGGTATCATGGGCGCGAATGTCCTCCCTCCTCGAGCGCACGACACTCGGCAAGGTAACGCGCCGGCTGATCCCGTTCCTGCTCGTGCTCTACATCGTCGCCTGGCTTGACCGCGTCAACGTGGGCTTCGCCGCGCTGCAGATGAACGAGGACCTGCGGTTCAGTCCCGCCGTCTACGGGCTGGGCGCCGGACTTTTCTTTATCGGCTACGCGCTCTTCGAGGTCCCGAGCAACCTGGTGCTGGCGCGCGTCGGCGCGCGTCGCTGGATCGCGCGCATCATGGTGACGTGGGGCCTGCTCTCCGCCGGGATGATGTTCGTCCACAGCGTCACGAGCTTCTACGTGCTGCGCTTCCTCCTCGGTGTCGCCGAGGCGGGATTCTTTCCAGGGATCATCTATTACCTGAGCACGTGGTACCCGGCCGCGCAGCGTGCGCGCGCGGTGTCGTGGTTCATGGTCGCGATCCCGCTCACCATCGTCATTGGTGGCCCGCTCGCTGGTTACCTGCTCGACATGAACGGCATTGGCGGGCTGCGGGGCTGGCAGTGGCTATTCCTGATCGAGGGTTTGCCCGCCGTAGTCCTGGGCGTCGTCGTGTTCTTCTATCTCACCGATCGCCCCGAAGAGGCGCACTGGCTCAGGCCTGAGGAGCGAACCTGGCTGAGCGGTGCGATCGCCAGCGAGCAAGCGCGCGCGCACGCACGTCATGGCCTCGGGCTGGGCCGCGCACTGCTGCATCCGATTGTGTGGATCCTCGGCTTCATCAACTTCGCGTTCCAGAGTGGCAGCTACGGGCTGACGCTGTGGATTCCGCAGATCATCAAGGGGCTCGCGGGATTTACGGACTTCGAGGTCGGCATGATCTCCGCCATCCCCTATTTCGTCGCGGCGGTTGGCATGGTCCTGATCGGCGCCCATTCCGATCGCACCGGCGAGCGCCTTGTGCACATCGCCGGTTCGCTCCTCGTCGGCGCGATCGGCTTCACGGCGAGCGCTTACCTCACCTCACCGGTTCCAGCAATGATCGCGCTCACCATCGCCGCTGTCGGCGACTTGGGTGGGCGCGGCCCGTTCTGGGCGCTACCGGGGAGCTTCCTTGCAGGCAGTGCGTCGGCTGGCGGCATAGCGCTCATCAACACCTTCGGCGCGCTCGGCGGTTTCGTGGGCCCAAGCCTGGTCGGGTTTGTGAAGAACGCCACCGGAAGCTTCCAGGGCGGCCTGCTGCTGCTGGCGTCCCTCCTCTTCACGAGCGCGATCGTCACATTCTTCCTGCGCCGCGCAGCGACGTTGCGATAACAGGCTAGACCCAACCGTCGATCACGCGCAGCAGGTCGCCGTACGCGCTCGGCGTCGTCACCGCGACGAACGCCAGGCCGGTGAGCGCTCCACCCAGGTGCGCATCGTGGTTGATGCGTCCCGTCGGGTGACGCGCGGAATAGTAGGTGTAAGCGAGATAGGCGATGGCGAAGATCGGCGCGGGTACCGGCACCGGGAAGAACAGCAGAAAGAGGTGCCGGTCCGGGAAGTACACGATGTAGGCGAACAGCACCGCGGAAATCGCACCCGAAGCGCCGAGTGACGCGTAATCGGGGTTGTCGCGATGCTTGAAGTAGGTGCCGACGTCGCTCAGCACCAGGCCCAGCAGATAGAGCGTCAGCAGTTTGAGCGAGCCGATGCGATCCTCGAGTGCAAACGCGAAGAAATAGAACGTCAGCATGTTGAAAGCGAGATGCCAGAGGTCGGCATGCACGAAGCCGCTGGTGATGAGGCGCTCGTATTCGCCCTGGCGCTTGAGCCAGTACGGCCGCAGCATGCAGCGCTCGATGATCTTCGGTGACAGGTACAAGCCGGCGAGACTCACGCTGACCGTGGTCAGCAGGATCAGGAACGACATCGTGGGCAAGTCGCGCATCGGTTCCTCGCAGACACGCGCCGACGCTGGCGCGGTGGACACTATAGCCAGTCACGCCGCAAACAGGGACGCGGAGCACGCCGGAATTGAAGCCGGCGGGGTGATTCAACCCGACGATTTGGCTGGGAATGGCTGTGTTTGATCGCAGACCTCAGACAGCCCCTGCGACGCACAAACCGTTGATTCGCTGCGAGCGCGGCGTCGCCGCATCGCGACGTCAACCTGCGCTCCATCTTTGGTCGGTTGAGGGCGCAAACTTGCGCGCAGTACGATCACGCATCACGTGCACAAGGAGCGAGACGTGAGCGAACAACTCACGCGCGGCCGGGAATCCTACAAGTTGCGTGCCTGGGCAGAGGCCTACGAGGCCTTCTCACTCGCCAGCCGTGCGGGCGAATTGGATGCAGAGGATCTCGAGCTCTTCGCAATGGCCGCGTACCTCACCGGCCGGGACGACGACTACCTGGACGCGCTGGACCGCGCCCACCGTGCGCACCTCGAAGCTGGAGAGACACGGCGCGCGGCGCGCGCCGCGTTCTGGCTCAGCCTGCGGCTGCTCTTTCGCGGGAGCATCGGTCCGGCCACCGGCTGGCTCGGCCGTGCGCAACGCCTGCTCGAACGCGAGTGCGAGTGCGCCGAGCATGGCTACGTGCTGCTCGGCCTCTCGCAGCGGCACTGCCACTCGGGCGAATGGGACGCCGCCTACGCCGCGGCCGCGGAAGCGGCTACGTGCGGCGAGCGCTTCGGCGATTCCGATCTGAGCTCGTGCGCCCGGCATCTGCAGGGTCGCATCCTGATGCAGCAGGGCCATATCGAACGCGGGCTCGCGCTGCTCGACGAAGCCATGGTCGCGGTGATCACCGGCGAACTGTCGCCGCTGGTCACCGGATTGATCTATTGCAGCGTCATCGAGGGCTGCCAGGAGGTCTATGCCTTCGGCCGCGCGCGCGAATGGACCCACGCGCTTGCGCGTTGGTGCGAAGGCCAGCCGCAACTCATCGCCTTCAGCGGCGTGTGCATGACACATCGTGCCGAAATCATGGTGTTCCAGGGCGCCTGGTCCGAAGCGATCGACGAGACACAGCGAGCCTGCGCGCGCTGCTCACAGGTCGGCAACCGGCGCGCTGTCGCGCTCGCTCTCTACCAGCAAGCCGAGGTGCAGCGCCTCAGGGGCGAGTTTGCGGCCGCCGAGGCCAGCCTTCGCCAGGTGAGCGAGTTTGGCGCCGACCCGCAACCCGGTCTCGCATTGCTGCGGCTCGCGCAAGGTCGCACGCGGTCGTCCGTCGCCGCAATACGTCGCACGCTCAACGCCCACAGCGACCCGATGCAGCGGATGAAACTGCTGCCGACGTACGTCGAGATCATGTTGGCCGCGAGCGACGTCGGTGCAGCGCGGCGCGCGTGCGATGAGCTGGAAGGAATCGTGCGCGGTTTCGAAACCGGTGAATCCGGCGTGCTGAGCGCCGTCGTGACGCACGTGCGCGGTGCCGTGGAACTGGCGGAGGGCGAAGCGCTCAGCGCGCTAGTGTCCCTGCGCCGGGCATGGCGGATCTGGCAGCAGCTCGAGGCGAGTTACATGTCGGCACGAGCTCGCGTGCTGCTGGGCCTCGCCTGCCGCGCGCTCGGCGATCATGACGGCAGCCGCCTGGAGCTCGATGCGGCACGCATCGCCTTCGAGCGCCTCGGCGCCGCACCGGACGCGGCGCGTCTCGCGACGGTGATTCCAGCGGCGCCGGCGGACACTGCGCATCGCCTGAGCCCGCGCGAGCTCCAGGTCCTGCGCCTGGTCGCGGCGGGCCGCACCAACAAGGCCATCGCGAACGAGCTCGTCCTGAGCGAAAAGACCATCGACCGGCACGTGAGCAACATCCTCACCAAGCTCGACGTGCCCTCGCGGACCGCGGCGACGGCCTTCGCGTACCAGCACCACCTCATCTGACCCGCTCTTGCGTTGGGTGAAATCACCCACGCTCGAGTTGCCACTGCGCTTGGGTGATTCGGCGGATTCGCCGCCGGCAACTTCCCCGTATGGTCGATCGCGGACCAACGACGGGAGACACGCATGACCACCGAGAGATCAGCGCAAGCGAGCGCCAAGGTGCCTCGCAACGGCGAGAAGCGTAGGCAGGGTGCCGGAGACCAGTCACGCGAACGGCTCCTGGCCTGGATGCCGGTCACGGAGCGACGGCTGCAACTCGCGAACATCGCGACGAGCGTGCTCGAAGGCGGTGACGGGCCACCGGTCGTGCTGTTGCACGGGCCACTCGCGAACGCCGCGCATTGGGTGCGCGTGGTGCCGGGACTCGTGAGCGCGCGGCGTGTGATCGCGCCAGATCTGCCGGGACACGGCGCCACCGAGGCCGGCGCTGCGCCATTGAACATCGAGCGTATGCTCGAGTGGCTCGCGGCACTCATCGAGACAACCTGTTCCTCGCCTCCCGCGCTCGTCGGACAATTACTCGGCGGCGCCCTGGCATTGCGCTTTGCGATCGCGCACGGCAAGCGCATCGAGCAGCTCATTCTCGTCGATACCTTCGGGCTCACGCCGTTTCAGCCGCCGGCCGAATTCGGGCAGGCATTGACCCAGTACATCGGGCAGCCGAACGAGGCGACGCACGAGAATCTCTGGCGCCAGTGCACGTTCGACTTCGACAGCGTGCGCTTGCGCATGGCCGAGCGCTGGGAGCCGTTTGCGACCTATAACGTGGAGCTCGCGCGCAAGCCGAGCGTGCAGTCGGCGGTTTCCGCGCTCATGGAGCAGTTCGCGCCGGCGATTCCCGAGTCGGAGCTCGCGCGCAACGCGGTTCCGACGACTCTAATCTGGGGGCGGCATGATCGCCCGTATCCGCTAGCGGTCGCCGAGGCCGCCAATGCGCGCTACGGATGGCCACTGCACGTCATCGAAAACTCCGCCGACGACCCGCCGATCGAGCAGCCCGAAGCGCTCGTGCGCGTGCTGCGCGGCCTGCTCGACAAGTCGGATCGCAACAGCAAAGGAGAGATTCATGCCTAGGTCATTGTGGAAATCGATCGTGGTCGTGACGCTGTGCGGCTTGGGCGTCGATGCGCGCGCCGATGCGGTCACGGACTGGAACGAAATCATGGAAATCACGGTAGCAACTGACGATCCGTATCTCAGGCTGCGCACTGCCGCGATCACGCAGCTCGCTGTCTTCGAGGCGGTCAATTCGATCCTCGGCGACTATGAGCCCTACCTGGGCAGCATCGCGGCGCCGCCGGGCGCATCGCCCGAGGCCGCAGCGATTTCCGCCGCGCACCGCGCGCTCAAGCTGCTGCACCCGGAACGGGCGGCGGAACTCGATGCATCCCGCGCCTCGTCGCTGTCGGCCATACTCGACGGCGTGGCGAAGAACGACGGCATTGCGGTCGGCGAGGCTGCAGCGGATGCGATGATCGCGTTGCGCTCCCGCGACGGCTCCGACGTCGAAGTGCCGTACGAGCCCGACGCTCGACCGGGCCAGTGGCGCCCGACACCGCCCGCCTTCATTCCCGCGTTTCGTCCCGGCCTGGGCAAGATCGCGCCCTTCGCGATCGAGCACGGTGCGCAATTCAGGCTCGACCCCCCGCCCCGCTTGCGCAGCGGTCGTTACGCGCGCGACTACAACGAAGTGAAGCGCGTGGGCGATGTGAACAGCACCAGCCGGCCACAGGACCGCACGGATGTCGCGATCTTCTACGGCATCACCGAACCCGTTCCGATCTACAACCCCGCCGCACGCCAGGTGAGCCAGGCCCAGGGCAAG
This sequence comes from Steroidobacteraceae bacterium, assembly GCA_035455565.1. Classification (GTDB taxonomy): domain Bacteria; phylum Pseudomonadota; class Gammaproteobacteria; order Steroidobacterales; family Steroidobacteraceae; genus DATBVX01. The sequence continues at coordinate 12,174 of DATIEU010000610.1, forward strand.
ACGCTCGCAGAAAATGCCCGAATTTTCGCGCTGCTGGCGATGGCCATCGCCGACGCCGCGGTGGCCGTGTTCGATACCAAGTACCACTACAACTATTGGCGCCCGGTGACCGCGATCCGGGCGGGCGGCGACGATGGCAACAAGCGCACGCTCGCCGATCCGGATTGGCTGCCGCTCATCGAGACGCCGCCATTCCCGAGCTATCCGTCCGGACACGCGGGATTTGGCGGTGCGGCGCGCCGCGTGCTCGAAAAACTCTTCGGCCCCGACGGGCACTCGATCACGCTCACGAACCCGGAGCTGCCGGACATCGTGCTGCACTACAGGAGCTTCAAGCAGATCACCGACGACATCGATGACGCGCGCATCTTCGGCGGCGTTCATTACCGGTTCGACCAGGAATCGGGCGCACGCCAGGGGAAACGCCTGGGCAACTACATTCTCAAGCATCAGCTGCGGCCGCTGCGCGACCGCGACTGAACCGCGCGCCTAGTCGACTTCGGCGATGAGCTCGATCTCGACGCACGCGCCCAGCGGAATCTGCGCGACACCGAATGCGCTGCGCGCGTGCCGCCCGCGTTCGCCAAAGACCTCGAGCAGCAGCTCCGAGCAGCCATTCGCGACCAGGTGCTGTTCGGTGAACGAGGGTACGGAGTTGATGAGGCACAGGAGCTTGACGATGCGGCGGACGCGGTCGAGATCGCCCAGCTGGCCGTGGAGGGTGGCGAGCACATCGATCGCGATACCGTGCGCGGCCGCCTTACCCTCCTCTGTGGTCAGGTCCTTGCCGAGCTGTCCCACCCAGGGCTTGCCGTCCTTGCGCGCGATATGACCGGACACGAACAGGAGATTGCCCGTCTGCACCGCCATGACAAAGGCGGCGACCGGCGTTGCGGCCTTCGGCAGCACGATTTTCAGCTCTTTGAGCTTCTCATAGGCGCTCATGGCAGTTTCCTCGTCGTTTGGTTTCAGGTTGCGGACGCCGCGGCCAGGCGCGCAAAGGTCGCCGTCATGGCGTCGACTCGCGCCAGGTAGCGGCGCACGTCGTGATCGCCGCAGCGCTGCCCGGGCAACAGGCGGAAGTCCCGCTTGGCGTACGCGATACCGGTGGTTCTGCCGCACAGGTGGATCACAGCTGCAAGGTTTCGCTTCTGCGTCGGCGTCGCCGCCGATTTTCCGAGAGCGCGGAGCGCGCCGGCCACCTGCGTGTCGAGATACGCCGCAGTCAGCTCCACCGCGTGGCTCGGCACCACGCGGGTGTAGAGGCCCGTGAACCAGCACGAGCGCAGGTCGTGCCACGGTCCCTCCTCCACCACGACGTTGTCATGAATACAGTAGCGTTGCGCTTCGGCGAAGGTACCGTTGGTGATCTGGTACATGCCGACCGCGGTCGATGCGGGCCGGTAGACATCGAAGGGTTGCGGGGTGAGCGACCAGCGCCAGTAGGTCCGCACCAGCGGATTGCCCGATCCCTCCACCTGGGCGAGCGCCGCCAGCAACTCGGGCGTGATCGTCTGCGTCGCGTGCTCGCGAAACAGAGGCTCGTAAGAGCGCCAGGTTTGCTCGGGCGTTTTATAAAGAGTGCCGCTCACGGGAAAGAAAAGCTCGGACGGCTTGCGGACGACCTGATAGGTCCAGTTGACCGCGAGCCACAGCCCGAAGAGCGCGACCGATGCTACCGCGAGCTGTGCATGGACGGGCCAACGCCGCAATGCGCGCCACGAGCGACGCAGCTGCGCGCCCGTCCACAGTCTCACGCTGCGTGAGCGGTGCCGGCGTGTTCTGCGCCTTGGCATATCGAAGACTGGGCGCGCGCGATCCGCGACAAGGACGTCGCGGCGTGTATCGGTTGCAGAGTCGTCAGCCTTCCTTGATCCCCTCGACCTGGATGCGCACCTTGACCTTGCCCAGCTCGCCGTCGGCGTAGTGCGTCATGCCGAAGTCGGCGCGATTGAACTCGCCCTCGGCGTCGGCACCGCACACTTCCTTTTTGTAGAAGGGGTGATCGATGCATTTGAAGCTGTTCACTTTGAGCTTCACCGGCTTGGTGACGCCGAGGAGCGTGAGCTGGCCATCGACCGCTGTGGGCGCGTCGCCATCGAACTGCAACGTGCCCTTGTAGGTGATCGTGGGGTATTTCTCCGCGTTGAGGAAATCCTTGCTGAGGAGGTGCTCTTTCAGCTTGGCGTGGCCGAAATCCACGCTCGAGGCGTCGATCTCGACTTCGACGGTGCCGGTCTTCGCGCCGCGATCGAGCGTGACCTTGCCGCTGGTCTTGGTGAATTTGCCACGAAACGTCGAGATGCCCATGTGCGGCACTTCGAGGCTGGGATAGGTGTGATCGGGATCGATCTTGTACGTATCTGCCAGGGCGAGCGCGGGACTGCAGGCCAGCACCACCGACGC
>DATIEU010000611.1:0-3017 GCA_035455565.1 Steroidobacteraceae bacterium
CTAACGGTCCAAATCGGAGGTACCCAGCCCGCACTATCCTCTGCCGGGCGGAGCGCTCGTGACCCGTTCCAGACCTCAAGCACCTTGGCGAAACAGCGCTCACTGAGCCCCTGCACTACCGAGCGCCTTCGCGACCGCGGAGGCGGACAGCTTTTACCTCTCGGGCAAGCCGGCCGTACGTAAGCCCGCGAGGAGGCGCTCGCGATCAGCGGCGCGTCGGAACGGTCGTGCGAGTCGCTCATCGCTTAGGCTCAGCCCAGGCATTCTGGCAACAAATTGCGTGAGCGCGACATGCGCATCCTCCGTCCTGCGCAAGTGAGCTGAGGCGGCGGCAAGCAGTGCGTGCGCATCCGGGAATTCGGAATTCCAGTCGATTGCCCGACGGGCGCTATCGGCAGCCTCGACAAAGCGCTCGGCACTGAGCCACGCCCACGCGCTCGCTGTGAACCAAATCACCATAAGGTGGTCGCGCGGGCTCATCCGGATCGCTGCCTGCAAGTGCTCGATCGCCAAATCGCATTCGCCCGCAAATGCGTATGTCGTGCCCAGATAACCGCGCGCAAAGCTCGAATTTGGGTCGAGGTCAGTCGCACGCTGCAAACGGCGCGCCGCATCCTCGTGGCGTCCTTCGAACAGGTCGTGGACCGCTAGGACCGTATGGGCATCCGAGTCCTGATCGTCAGCCGCCACGGCGCGCCGCGCGGCAATGCCCATCCGGGCGATGGCATCTGCCGGCCTCTTCGTCCAGCCAAACACCACGGCGAAGTGAAGGCCAAGAGCCAAGTCGCTGAGCGCTGCTGCGTGATCCGGCTCGTGAGCCAGAAGTTCCTCCAGAATTTGAATCGCGGTCGTGATGTCTTGTTGGGTGAAGCGCCGGATATGCCAATGGGCACGCATCAGGCGATCCCAGGTGCCGAGTTCGGCGGCTTTCTTGCTTTTCGCACGCTCGATTTCAGCAACAACGATTCCAGGCCTGATCGAGCCAACAATTGCCGCGGTGATTTCGTCTTGCACGTCGAAGAGGTCCTGAACTTCGCGATCGTAGCGCTCAGCCCACAGGTGCGCACCGCTTTCCGCCGCGATGAGCTGCGCACTAATGCGCACTCGGTTGCCGGCCTTGCGTACGCTGCCCTCGACCACATACCGCACCCTAAGTTCGCGACCCACCTGAGCGATGTCGACAGCCCGACCCTTGTAGGTGAACGAGGAATTTCGGGCGATCACGAACAACGAACGGAGGCGCGAGAGTGCGGTAATCACGTCCTCGGCGATTCCGTCAGCGAAATACTCCTGCTCTGGATCACCGGACAGGTTATCGAACGGCAACACGGCGATGGAGGGCTTGTCGGGAGGCCGCAGGGGCGCCGGCGCTGAAGATCTCGCTCTAACATCCTCCCCGCCGACGTCCGCGGACCATTGCCAGACCCGTACGGGGACGGAGATGTTTTTGAGCGATACCTCGCCACCGTCCGCGAAGGCCTCCTTCAGCTTGCCGCGGATCTGTCGGTAAGCATCGTCGGCAAGGCAGACGCCGCCAGGTGCGGCGATCTCCTGAAGCCGGGCGGCGACGTTGACGCCGTCGCCATAGATATCGTCGCCGTCGATGATCACGTCGCCCAGATTGACGCCGACGCGGTACTCGATGCGCTGATCCGGAGGATGGCTCTCGTTTGCCGCGGTGACCGCGGCTTGTGTCTCAACGGCCCACTCGGTCGCGCTGATGATGCTCGGGAACTCCGCGAGGAGGCCGTCTCCCAGGAGCTTAACGACACGCCCGCCGAACTCCTCGATCCTGGGCGCCACTAACTCCTGAAACCGGGCCTTAAGACGGGCGTGCGTGCCGACCTCGTCCGCCTGCATGAGCCGAGAGTATCCGACCACGTCGGCCGACACGATCGCGGCCAATCTTCGTTGCTGGCGCGCCACCACCGGCCTCTCGCTTGTTGGCCTGTAATCGAAGGCTAGACCTCCGTCACGGCCAGGGCAACGGGCTATCCAAGCTTCCGGAAATGGGCTCAAAGTCGAAGTCCCGCGAGCATCTGCGAAGCCCGCCTGCTTCACGTACCTTCCGCTGGATCTCGACCTAGCTGCACTCGGCAAGCACGCGATCCGCGGACTGCCTGAGCAAAAGGCGCAAGGGAGGACTTGGCCGCCGAGGCCGGCTCGGCTTAGAGTGCGCCACGGAACAGGGGAAGGAGAGTCTCCGTCATGGCGACCGCATTGCGCCACGATCTCGCTACGGAAATGAGGGAGCTCGGGGAGCGCGCCCGCGCCGCGGCGCAGATCCTGGCGACCACGCCGCGGGCGACGAAGGATCAGGCCCTGCGCGCCGGGGCGGCCAGCCTGCGCGCCCGGCAGAGCGATATTCTGGCGGCCAACGCCAAGGACATGGCGGCGGCGCAGGAGCGCGGGCTGCGGGCATCGCTGCTCGATCGCCTCGCGTTGGATCCGGCTCGGATCGAGGCGATGGCGGCCGGGCTCGAAGCGATCGCCGAGCTGGAGGATCCGGTCGGCACCGAGCTGGCGCGCTGGCGGCGACCGAACGGCCTGGACATCGCGCGCGTGCGCGTACCGCTCGGTGTGATCGGCGTGATCTACGAATCGCGGCCGAACGTCACCGCGGATGCCGGGGCGCTTTGCCTCAAGGCGGGCAACGCCGCGATCCTGCGCGGCGGCTCGGAGAGCTTCGAATCCTCGCGCGTGCTGGTCGACTGCCTGCACGAAGGTTTGCGCGCCGCCAATCTGCCCGAGGCGGCGGTGCAGCTCGTGCCGACGCGCGACCGCGAAGCGGTCGGGCACATGCTGACCATGAACCGGCATATCGACGTGATCGTGCCGCGCGGCGGCAAGGCGCTGATCGAGCGCGTGATGAACGAGGCGCGCATCCCGGTGATCGCGCATCTCGAGGGCCTGTGCCACACCTATGTGCATGCGAGCGCCGATGTCGCGATGGCGCGGGAGATTGTGATCAACGCGAAACTCCGGCGCACCGGCGTGTGCGGCGCCACGGAGACGCT
>DATIEU010000612.1:0-2567 GCA_035455565.1 Steroidobacteraceae bacterium
GTCACGTCGCTCACGACCGGAACGCCTTGATAGCGCTTGGTGATTTGTTCGAATTGAATGGACATGTGATCCCCGATGAAATGCTAGGGAGCCGGGGGTCACTAAATCAGTCGCCGACCGGTGACGAAGTGGTGACATTGAAAAGAATGCCGACGCAAGTCGCATGTTGGCGGCCTAATAACTCACCTGGAAGCGGCCCAGCAGCACCTTTTCGGCGTCGCGATCGGCGCCGCCGGCCGAACCGCCTTCGAATTCGGTCTGCATGTAATTCAGCATGATCTTGGCGTTCGAGCTGATGTACCAATTCAGGCCGACGCCATACGAGGTAGCCTTAGTCGCCGAGGCGGCGGGATTCGCATACGTGGGGAAAGAGTCATCGTCCAGGTCGATTTCCATGGCACGCGCCACGAGCTCCCACGCGCCGATGCCGGGCGCACCCCGCACGAACGTCGACTTTGGTTTGGTCACGGCGCGGAACGTCTGGTCTTCTCCCGTCAGCACGTAGGCCGCCGACACCTGCCACGCCGAGTGCGTGAGCTCGGTCGCGGCGGCGCCCGGCGCGGTGACTTCCTGGCTCGACTCGATGTATTCACTCATCAGGCCGAACGAATAGCGGTAGAAATAGGTGCTGGCCGCCAGACGCTCGTGCTTGCCGGCCGCCGCAGCGCCAGTGACATATTGGAACAGCGTGTTGATCGCGGGTGTGCGGTATTGAGGCAGGACGCCACCCGTGCCGACGCTCGTGCCGGTCTTGTCGCCCGTTGTGCCGGACACGCCGAAGCCCAGACCCTGCAGGAATCCAGGTGAATTGCGGAACGGCTCGAAGAACAACCGCCCTTCGATTTCCTTCTCGTCATCGACGTCGGTGGCCGCGGCATCGCGGCCGTCGGCCACGCCGTTGAAAATGCCCAGCGTGTAGCTGAAGACGCCGCCGTCGTAGTCGCCCGTCAGCATGACGCCGATGTCGCGGTTCGGCGCGAGTTCCGTCGGATAGGCGCGCTCGATGAACATCGTCGCGCCGCCCGATTGCAGGCGTTCGAGACTCACCGGGCCCTTGGTCTTGCCGACGCGCACGGTGTAGAGCGGCGACAGCTTGAAGTCGATATAGGCATCGACAATGGTCGCGCTCGTGCCTGCAAACTCCGGCGTGAGCCGCACGGCGATCAGCTTGCCGAGCGACGCCTCGAAGATCGGCCGCAGGCGCCGCAGCGCAAAGGTGTCATTGAGCGGCGGCTCGGTCTCCTCCACCAGGAAGCGCCCATCGCCCTGCGCCAGCAGGCGCAACTTCAATTCGAAGTTGTTGTCCGCGGAGCGCCACGCGAAACCGCGATCGTCCGCGACCGGCACCGCGGCGCTCTTGGCCTTGGTGGCGGCCTCCTCCTCCGCGATCTCGAGCTGCCGCTCGAGAATGCGCACGCGTTGCTCGAGATCGTCGAGCGACGGTTGTTGTTCCTGGGCGCTGACGGGTGCGCTGACGCACGCGAGCGCGATTGTGGTGACGATCGCGGCCGCGCGGGCGGCGAACAGCTCCTGCTTGAACACTTTGCAACTCCTGCGGAGAAATAACCGGAGTGCATCGTAGGAACGGCCCGATAACAAAGTCAGTCGCGCGCCAGTGACGCGGGAGTGACGAAAGCCGCGCTTGCCGCGCTTGTTACCCGGATGTCACGGCGGCGCGACTGCACCTGTGACCCGCGGTTCGTAAGCTCACGTCTTCGGAATTCTCGACGACGGAGCGCACGACATGATGAACAGGATCGGATCCGCAACGGGACGCCACACGATCGCCATCGTCGGCGGCGGTTTCTGCGGGAGCGCGCTCGCCACGCGCCTGCTGCGTTCGACGATGCTCGCCGAGTGCGACATCGTGCTCATCGAGCGCGAGGCGCTCGTCGGCCGCGGCGTCGCTTATGCCCGGCGTGCATATCCTTATCTGCTCAATGTGCCGGCCGGACACATGTCCGCCGACAGCCAACGGCCCGGCGAGTTCGTCGAGTTCGCGCGCCGCGTGCTGCCGCACGCACAGGCCGGCGATTTTCTGCCGCGCGCGCTCTACGGTGACTATCTCGAGCAGCGGCTGCAGCGCGCCGCCGCCGAAGCGTCCAGTGGCGTGCGGCTCGTGCGGGTCCACGACGAAGTGGTCGCGGTCACGCCAGGCCCGCGTCTGCGGCTCACACTACGAAGCGGCGCGCAGGTGCTGGCCAACGAAGTGACTCTCGCCCTTGGGAACGCAGCGGCGGCGCCCGTCCCAGGCCTCGATGGCATACCGGTGCTCGATCCGTGGTCCGCCCTGAAACACGTCGAGCCGGAACACTCCGTGCTGCTCGTCGGCACCGGTCTCACCATGGTCGACGTCGCAGTCAGCCTCGAGACACGCGTGCGCGGGCCGGGCCGCTTGCATGCCCTTTCGCGCCGCGGTCTCTTGCCGCGCGCACATAGCGGGTCGGCGCACTCCGCCACCGTGGTCGATACGCATCGCCTGCTCACCGCCGGCAGCCACTCGGTGCGTGCATTGACGCGCGCGGTACGTGAGAGCGTTGCCGGCGGCGGTGACTGGCACGCCGTCT
>DATIEU010000613.1:0-7813 GCA_035455565.1 Steroidobacteraceae bacterium
ATGAGTCCTGCGCCCAGGAGCGGCGCCCACACCCACGGATCGCGCGTCGCGTGCACGGCAGAGTCCTTCACACGGCTCCAGCCCGGCCGGTAGGTCGCGTCTTCACCCCACGAACGGCCGTTCGGGAGCGTCGCGCAAGCGGAGAACACCAGAGGCGCGCACAGGGCAAGAACGACACGGTGAAGAGCACGCAACGACAGCACCCGCTCACTTCCAACGCCGAGACTCTTGTTGGACGCGTATAAGCCCGGGAAGCCGCCGCAGCAAGAAGAGCAGTGAGGACGGGGGTTGCGCCCTGGCATGACCGCACGGCAGGCCGCTCCGCTCAGGCTTGCGCCCCGAGCGGTGTCCACGCCCACGGTGCTCCGGGACGGACTCTTCTGCTGGCATCTCAGTTCCGGCGACTATCTGCTGATGGGCAGCCCAGCGGATGACCCCTCGGCGCCTGTGGTCGCCCAGCGCTATTGGCCGCTGGCGGCATTTCGCGCGGCGCCCGGACCGGGCGTGACCTGCGTGGGGGATTTGCGAGTCAGGACCAGCGGGATCCTTTCTGTGGCAGATGTTGCGCGACGGGAATTCGAAGTCGCAGGGGTAGACATCACCGACGCCTGCAGCGATCTGCTAGGCGAGTTCGCCACGGTGTTCGCACCACTGTTGAACACGCCGCGCACGCGACTCCTGGTCGACGCGGCGGATCTGTCCTTTGATGATCCGGGGCTACTGGGCGCCGTAAGGACACGCCTGGATCATGACGAGCGAGCGCCGTGACGCTGGCTTCGTATAATGTATATTATGGTAAATATCAGATATAGATCACTACAGCAGCACTCAGTTGCCCACTCCGCTTTACCGACGGAATCCCCCTACTCCCAATCCACGGTCGACGTCTGAAAAAACGCCAGTCGGTCCTGAGTCCAGAGTCGTCGATGCGCGACCAGGCTCCTGCGGTGCTCGTTCCACGCATGCTGGCGCGGCGTGCTCCAGGCCTTGTCCGCGATGCCGGCGAGCCGCGGCAGCAGCAGGAAGGTGATCTCGTCGAAGCTCCGCGCGCTGCGCGCTCCGATCACGCCACTCACCCCGGCCAGTGCATTCTCATCGGCGTCGGGACCGAGGCTTTGCAGCGGCTCCCAGTCGAACGCTTCAGCGACCGTTCGTGGCGTGTAGCGACGCTCGCCGAGCCGGCGGCGAAGTGACTCCTGCGAAGCGACGACTGAACGCTCGGCGTAAGGCACGTCGAGAAAGCAGTGATGGAGCGGCGACACGATTCCCGGTGCCACGCGGTGCTCACGCGATTCGACAGCGTCGGGCAGGGGCTCCGCTGTTGCTGGAGAAAGGCCGGGCAGGAGCGGGGAGTCAGCCCCCTCCTCCACCGCCGCTGAGTAGAGGCGGGGGCTCGGGTTCCAGTATTGCACCAGGTCCGTCGCGGCGATGTCGCCCTTCGAGTCCTGCCAGCCGACCGTGCGTCTCCCGAGCGAGTGCACGTGGGCGCTCAGATACTCCAGGTCGCTGGTGGGTGCGCTTCCGGGCATGCCTTCGATCTCACGGCCGCCGATGCGAACGAACGGACTCGGCAGGATCGCAACGAGTTCGCTGAGTCGTTCTGCCGTGCTGTTCAAGTCAGCAATTCCGGGTACCACGATGACCGCACGCTCCAGCGCGTATCCCGCGAGCTGGTGCCACTCCGTATCGGAATAGAGATCGCCGGTGAACGGTAGGTCCAGGACATTGAGCTTGTAGAGCGCCATGAGATCGACGATCCGCATCACCTCCCCTGCCCCATGCAACGTACGCGCGACATCGAGTGTCAACCCGCGCCATGCAAAGCGTGGGGCGTCGAGGATGCGCGCCGCCGGCAGGACGATCGCACCATCCGCCGCAGGCGCCACGGTCGACAGGAGTTGCAGCAGCGAAGTGAGCCCGCGCGCAACCCCCGCGCTCTCGATGCCGCGCACCACGATCCCGTCGTCGCTGATCGTGAGCGAGTGCCGCTCATCGGCGTCGAGGTCGCCCGCCGGCGAAACGCCAAGGGGTGCGGGCAACAGATCGAGATCGCTGTCATGCGCCAATTCCACCCGGATAAAGAGTGCCTCGCTCGCGTCCGCCTTGGCCACGTGCCGGGTCGCTGCGAGCTTCAGGCCAGTACGCCGCACAACTTCAGTGCGAAACCGCTCGAAGGTCCTCACGAGCGATGGATCGGCACATTCGAGGGCAATCTCGGATCGCAGGCGCAACTCACCGTTGCGAGTGGAGATCTGCAGCGGTGCAGGAATGAGATTGCTGAGCGGGTGTGGCGGCGCTGCGGACTGGCCGCGTGGCGCGCAACCTGAGGCGACACTGGCAATCGCTGCCGCGAGCGCCCCCAGCAACACTTCCCGTCGGGATGACATCATGCAGCCCGCGTGCGCCGCAGAGCTCGCTCAGGCCCTGGCCGCGGTCACGCGCCTGGCGAAGCCACGCGCCCTGAACGAAAAGATGATCAGGATCACGCCGAACGCGATCGCGTAACCGCCAATCAGCCACAGGATCGAGAGCGCACCGGCGCCGGGACGTGCGATGGCGAGCACTCCGAATGCCACCGATGCGAGCCCTGCCAGGATCAGCCAGAACTCACCCTCGATTTCCTTGCGCACGCGAATCGCGGCCACGATCGCCAGCAACCCGGTGGCGATGGCCCAGATCGCGATATAGAAGAGCAGCGCCAGCGCTGTGAGCCCGGGACTCATGAACGTCAGCACGCCGACGCCCACACCGACGAGACCGATGAGCAGCAGCAGCCACCAGTGATCGTGCGTCTTGCGACCGCCGATCGCGGTCACGATGTTGCCGATGCCATCGACCAGGACGAACGCGCCGAAGAAGAGCGTGAGCAGCAGCAGCGAGATCCCTGGCTGCATGAAGAGCGCAATCCCGAACAGCACCGAGATCACACCGCGCAGCAGGATCATCCACCAATACTGCGACAGGATATTCGCGAACATGACGCCTCCAGGTTGTTGTCGTTGTGGCACTAGGTCGTGCGAAGCAGGTCGGGCCCGAAAGCCTGCTTCATATACAGGCAGCCGTCACCTCCGCAAGTGCCCCGCGTATGTGCGTCGCAGCGCGCTGCACCCGCGCCGATGTTCCAGGCACTTTGGACCATGGCACCTTGGGCCAATTGAGGATCGCGGCGCGATTGGGCCACCCTGCGAGGCGTCGCTGCCCCGGCGACTTGAAGGATCTGCGCGAGGCGCTCGGACGAATCAGGGAGAGAGTAGCAAAGGGATGCCGCGCGACAGTGGATTTCGCACGGGTCAAGGCAGCAAAGGGCGACACGCCGACCACTACGACTGCGCCTCGCCGGACAAGCTCCGCGGGGCAAATCGGGTCGCACATCTTCGTCCCCATCCGAGGAGTCGTCCCTCCTGCCCGCCCACTGGCCGGAGACCCCGTCTCCGGCCAGTGGACCGCCTGCTGGGCCGGGGCATTGGCGTTTCGCACCCAGGCCGATCACCAGCCATTGGCTTGGGTGTGAGCGCCAATGTTGTGCGCGGGAACGACCGGGCCAGGTAGCGGTCAGTCCCCTCGATGGAAAAGGACAGCCAGCACAGGCGCCTCGATGAACGATTGGATGAGGCGCTCGAAGAGACCTTCCCGGCGAGTGACCCTCCGGCCGTGAGCCTCCCTGACGAGCCGCCGCGCACGGGTGCGCGGACACGCACGGTGTCGCCGCTCAAACGCGCGCAGGGACGTCGCGCTCGTGGCCGATCGCGACGCTGACGAAGAACTGGAGCGTCTCCGCGAAGAGGCGCGCACCTGTACTGCCTGCCCGCTCTGGAAGCACGCGACCCAGACGGTGTTCGGCGAAGGAGCAGGCGCTGCGCGCGTGATGCTCGTCGGTGAGCAACCCGGCGATCAGGAGGATCGCCAGGGACGACCGTTCGTTGGCCCTGCGGGTCAACTCCTCGATCGCGCGCTGGACGCTGCCGGAGTCGTTCGGAACTCCGTCTTCGTCACCAACGTCGTCAAGCACTTCAAATGGGAATTGCGCGGCAAACGCCGCTTGCACAAGAAGCCCATCCAGCGCGAGATCGATGCCTGCATCCAGTGGCTCGAGCGCGAAATCTCCACGGTGCAGCCCAAGGTGATCGTGTGCCTGGGCGCCACAGCCGCACAGGCGCTTCTGGGGCGTCAGTTCCGCGTCACGGCGCAGCGAGGAAAGCTCGTGCCTAGCAAGCTCGCGCCCTACGTTTTCGCCACGATTCACCCCTCGGCGATCCTGCGCGTCGAGGGTGAGGAAGAGCGCGACCAGGCGCTGCGTGAGTTCGTCGCGGACTTGAAGCTGATCGGCCGGCTACTCGAGCGATGAGAACGTCCGCCGCCGAGTAGCGCGGCCTCAGCCGATGGATGTTTCGTCAGCCCTTGAGGGCGCCGCTCAGCAGCTGGCCCACTTCGGGCCCGCCCGCCTTATTCACGAAATCAGTCACCGCGGGCACCAGCTTGGCAGCTTTGTCGGGCGAGATGCCCAGCTTGCCGAGCGCGCCGTTGAGGCCGGCCAGATTGGAGAGCGGCCCGGTCACTGCGCCGAGGCTCTTCGCCATGTCGAGATACTTCTGAGAGCCAGGGATCACGGCCGCGATCTTGTCGAAGTCGCCCTTGACGAGTTTTTCCTGCGCCAGGGCGAGGACCGAGCCCACGCCGCCCTGGGCCTGCTGCTCGGTCAGGCCGAGTGTGCTCGTAAGGCTCGAGATGATGGCATCGGTGCCGCCCGGCATGGACGGCATCTCCTTGCACGAAGTGAGCAACGGCAGGATCAGCAGACACAACACATACATTCGTTTCATGACGAATCTCCCCCTGGGGTGGTTGCGCCCGGATCCGGCCGGACGCGCGGATTCTTCGGCGGGTTCTACGTCATCACCGCTGCGTTGTCGCTTGGTCTTTGGTGCAAGACCGCTGTAGCGCGGTCGTGCCGCTCATGAAGCGGGCAATTCGAGGGGCAGACCGACGTAGTTTTCCGCCAGCGTGAGCTCGGCTGCTCGTGAAGAGGTGAAATAGTCGAGCTCGGCGAGCTGGCGGCGGCGGTCGAACGGATTGTGATCGTCGAACTTGTGCAGCATCGAAGTCATCCACCACGAAAATCGCTGTACTTTCCAGATGCGGCGCAGGCAGATCGCCGAGTAAGCCTCGAGCTGATCGGATCTCCCGGTTCGATAGCGATGCGCCAGCGCACGCGCGAGCACGTATACGTCTGAAACCGCGAGATTCATTCCCTTGGCGCCGGTGGGTGGCACGATGTGGGCCGCATCGCCGGCGAGAAACAGCCGCCCGCACTGCATCGGCTCGGTCACGAAGCTGCGCATCGGCGCCACGTTCTTCTGCAGGACAGGACCGGCGATGAGGTCGAAACCCTCGTCGCTGGCGAGCCGCGTGGCGAGCTCCTGCCAGATGCGATTGTCGGGCCAGCGAGCGAGATCCTCGTCCGGTGCGCATTGCAGGTAGAGACGGCTCACCGTGGGCGAGCGCATGCTGAGGAGCGCGAAGCCGCGATCGTGACTCGCGTAGATGATCTCCTCGGAAGAGGGTGGCGCTTCGGCGAGGATGCCGAGCCATGCAAACGGATACACGCGCTCGAAAGTCGTAAACGCTCCCGCGGGCGCACTCGGCCGGCAGATGCCATGAAAGCCATCGCAACCGGCGATGAAATCGCAACGCAACCGCTGCGCCTCCCCTTCCGAGTGGAAGCGCACTTCCGGGGAATCGCTCTCGAAGCCGTGGATCGCAACGTCGCTGACCTCGAAGAGCAGTGGGTCCGCGCTCGCGAGCCTTGCCGCTACCAGGTCCTTCACCACTTCCTGCTGGCCATAGACCGTGACGCCGCGACCGGTGAGGGCCTGGAGATCGATGCGATGCGTGTGGCCGTTGAAGCGCAGCACGACGCCATGGTGCTGCAAGGCCTCGCGCTTCAGGCGGTCGGCGACTTGTGCCTCCTCGAGGATATCGACCGTCTGGTGTTCGAGCACGCCGGCGCGCACGCGGTTTTCGATGTATTCGCGGCTGTGCAGCTCCAGCACGATCGAGTCGATCCCGCTCAGGCGCAACAAGCGGCCCAGCAACAAGCCGGCAGGCCCGGCACCGACAATGGCGACTTGTGTGCGCACCGCGCTCTAACCCCACAACCTTCGTGACGCCAGGGCCGCGCCTTCGACCAGTGACTCGAGCTTGCGATAGGAAATCTCGGGGTCCATCTTGCCGATTCCGGCGAACGTGCCAAAGCCGCAATCGGTGCCGGCGATGACGCGCTCGCGTCCCACGATATCGGCGAACTGGCAGATCCGCTGCGCGACCCACTCGGGATGCTCGACGTAGTTCGAGGTCGAGGTGAGACAGCCGGGAACCAGGATCTTGTCGGCGGGAATGCGCGCGTCGCGCCACACCGTCCACTCGTGGGCGTGACGCGGGTTGGCGGCCTCGAACAGGATCGCGCACGGCTTTCCCTTGAGGACGATCGGCAGGATCTTTTCAAGCGCAATGTCGTGATCGTGAGGCCCCTCGTAATTGCCCCAGCACACGTGCATGCGAACGCTGGTCGCAGGAACATTGCGCAGCGCCTGGTTGAGCGCCTCGATGTGCTGTTCGGCACGCGTGAGGAATTCCGCCTCGCTGAGCTTCTGGAAACCGGTGTGACGCGCCATCGCCAGGTCCGGGCAATCGAGCTGCAGCACGAAGCCAGCAGCGACGATTGCCTCGTATTCCTCGCGCATCGCCGCAGCGATGGCTTCGAGATAGGCCTCGTGCGACGGATAGAAACCGTTCGGCTGAAACGCCGCCACCACGCCCGGCGAGGCCGCATTCATGAACGCATCGTGGGCGCCGGCCTCCCTGACGGCAGCGCGCAAGTTCGCCAGGTCCTTGCGCAGCGATTCGCGCTCGATTACCGCGATCGGTCCGACGCACGATTGGCGCTTGAAGGATTGCTTGCCGGCGAAAAGCGCGAGCTTGGCGCGAAAGTCCGGATAGGGTTGCAGGTCGGCGGCGACGAGTCGCTCGTTATCACCGGCGAAACCCGACAACCGATCCTTCATGTACGTGGCGTAGCTGATCTTCGAGGTTTCGCCGTCGCTCACGCAGTCGAGACCCACGCGAACCTGCCGCTTGACGGTTTCCGCGACAGCGGCGGTCATAACGCGATCGAACGCGTCCGCATCGCAGGGCGCGCCATTCTCACGCGCGAACAACATGTCCACCACGGCCTGGCTGCGTGGCAGGCTACCCACGTGGGTCGTCAGGATCCGCTCGGTGCTCAATCTCAAGTGTCTGTCTCGAGGTCACGATGCGTACTCAGCGCATCGGCGAGGCTGCGCCAGGCAAACGCTTCGCCCGGGTGATATTCGACCCCGGCTTCGGCCATGCGCTCGATGAGCCACTGTTGCCGTTGGGCTGTGGCCGCCGCCATCAGGGGCTCGAGTCCGATGTCTCTCAACGTCACCGCGACTTCGCGCATCTCGGCGGCTCGTCGACGGCCGTGCTCCGCCACGCGGCTCACGAGATAGTCCGGCAGGTCATCCGTCCAGCCCATGTGCGGATAGGTTCGATCGAGCGAGGCCAGTACGCGGTCCTCCGCACCAAAGGCACGGGCCGCCAGCAGGCATTCGACGGTCAGCGCTTCGAGTCCCTTGATGACGATGCTGCGGCACATCTTGATCGCCGATGCCGTGCCGACCTCCTCACTGACCGTGGTCACCGACATGCCCAGGCGTCGCAGCAGTGGCTCGAGCGCCGCGGCTCTCGCGCCACCGAGCAGCATCGGCACCGCGAGCCGCTGCGGCGGCACGGC
>DATIEU010000614.1:0-2196 GCA_035455565.1 Steroidobacteraceae bacterium
CGCCAAGCGCGTCGCCGCGCGCGGTGCGTCGGCCGCGCACCGTGTAATCGCCCGCCCGGTAACTTTCGACCACGTTGGCGAGCCCGCGCAGCGGCTGCACGATCGCCTCACGCAGCAGTGCCGCGATCCCGCTCACCAGCACGATCAATACCAGGATCAGGCAGGCCCGCAGGATGGGCGATAAGTCGAGCACGGCGAGCAGCGCAATGCCAAGAAGCGTCGCCGGCAACGCGAGCGCGATGGTGAGCGCGGAGATGCGACGCTCGAAGGACCAGCGCACCGGGCGGCGCGCCCCCGGCTTGGCGAAGCTCGGGAGATGCGGCAGAGCCTCCCTAGACATCCGTGCGGATCCCCAGCTTCTCCATCCGCCGGTACATGGCGCTGCGCGACAGGCCGAGTGCCTGCGCGGCGGCGTTGGCGCTGCCCGCATGACGGCGCAAGGCGGCGCGGATCAAGGCGCGTTCGGCATCCTCGAGACTCATATCCTCGAGCGTCGGCGGTGAGGCATCGGCCGCCGCGAGGCGCAAGTCCGCCGCCTGGATGCTCGGCGACGGGGCCAGCAGCACCGCGCGCTCGATGACGTTGCGCAATTCCCTGACATTACCCGGCCACGCGTAGCTGACCAGCGCACGTGCCGCAGCGGGATCGAATCCCTGGATGTCGCGCCGATAGCGCCGCGCCGCATCGACCAGCGCCGCTGTCGCGAGCGGCAGGATGTCAGCAGTACGCTGGCGCAGGGGCGGCACGTGGATCTCGACCATATTGATCCGAAACAGGAGGTCCTGGCGGAATCGACCCTCGCTCACCAGGCGATTGAGATCGGCATTGGTGGCGCTCACCAAGCGAACGTCCGCCTTGCGCGTCCGCGAGGAACCGACGGGCTCGAACTGTCCGCTCTCGAGCACGCGCAGGAGCTTCGCTTGCTGCGCGAGAGGCAGATTCCCCACCTCGTCGAGAAACAACGTGCCACCGTCGGCGAGCTCGACGCGCCCGGTGCGCTCCTGGCGCGCATCGGTGAACGCGCCGCGGACGTGACCGAACATTTCGCTTTCGAACACGCCCTCCGGCAAGGCGCCGATGTTCACTTCGATGAGTGAGCGCGCGCTGCGGCCTGACCAGTCGTGCACCAGGCGGGCGAGCAGGCTCTTACCCGTGCCGTTCTCACCGGTGATCAGCACCGGTGCATCCGAGCTGGCTACCCGGCGTGCGATGGCGAGTGCTTCCTGCATCGCCACCGATTCGCCGATCACCTGCAGCTCCGAGTTGCCGCGCAGGAGCGCGTTCTCGGCTTCGAGCTGCTGGCCACGGCGCAAGGCACGGCCCAGTTCGAGTTGATTGCGCACCACCGACAGCAGGCGCTGGTTGTCCCAGGGCTTCTCGATGAAGTCCCGCGCGCCGGCACGCATCGCTTCCACGGCGAGCCCCACCGTCGCCCATGCGGTCATCACGATAACCGGCAGGTTGGGATCCGCCTGTCGCAGTCGTGCGAGCAGGTCGAGCCCTTCCA
This sequence comes from Steroidobacteraceae bacterium, assembly GCA_035455565.1. GTDB lineage: Bacteria > Pseudomonadota > Gammaproteobacteria > Steroidobacterales > Steroidobacteraceae > DATBVX01. Next base: position 1,508 of record DATIEU010000614.1, read on the forward strand.
TTCCCGATGTCGTGTCACGCGCATAGTTGAGGTCGATCAGCGCGGCGTCGAAGCGGCTGGCCGCCGCCGCCGCGAGCGCTCCCGCCGGCGAGCTCGCCGATTGCGTCTCGATGCCTTCCTTGCCGAGCAGCAGGCGCAGCGCCGTCAGGACGTCGGGCTGATCATCGGCAACGAGCAAACGCGGCGGTGGCATGTCTGGTCCGGCTGCTGGAATACAGTCGGGGCCGAAAACGGCCCCGACAGGTGGGGAAGTCTAGCAGCAGTGCCGGCAGCGAGCCGCTGTCGAGCGATTACGCGTGGCGCAGGGCGACGCCCGGCTGCAACTGCAACGCGCGCCGCAAAGGCACGGCGGTCGCCATCGCAATTGCCAGCGTGAGCGTCATGAGCACGGTTGCGTACACCCAGGGATCGTGGAGATTCGCGCCGCTGGTCGCCTGGCTGAGAAGCACCGCCATGAACGGTGCGAGCACGACTCCGATGAGGAGCCCGAGACCGAGCTGCCAGCCCGAGCGTCGGGCAACCGCGCCCACGATACCCACATCGGGCGCACCCAGCGCGCGCCGGATCGCGATCTCGCGCGTGCTCTGTGCGACCGAATGTGCGAGCACGCCGTAGATTCCGGACGCCGCCAGTATGATCGTGATGAAGCCGAACACCGCGAACAATCCGCCGATGATCCGCAACCCGCC
>DATIEU010000615.1:0-5907 GCA_035455565.1 Steroidobacteraceae bacterium
GCACGCGCGCGGCGCGCGTCTGCTCGGGCGTTTGCAGCTTGTACTCCACCACGCGCGGAAAACCGGGCTGCGGCGTGACCTTGGTCGTAAAGGTATCGAAACCCTCGCGGCGCACTTCCAGGGTGAGCTCGGCCGACGGCAGCGAGAGCGTCTGATTGGCCGATCCGCGCGCCTCGCCATCGACGAAGAGGCGCGCATCGCCGGGCTCGCCCCGCACGGTGACTTCGCCGAGGATCGGCTTGAGCGGCACATCCACGCTCGATTTTTCGGCGGCCTTGATCGGCACGGTGCGCTGGGCAGGCTCATAGCCCGCGCGCGTCACCATGAGTTGATGCTGCACGCCGGGCGCGAGCGCCACCGTGAGCGGCGTGCGGCCTCGGTATCGTCCCGCAATCGCCACGTCGGCGCCGGCGGGTGTTGAGCGAATCGTCAATGTGCCGTCGGGCAAGCCGAGCTCCACGGGGCCGACTTTCTGTGGCGTGTTGGCCTGGACCTGGATGGTCGTCTCCCACGGACGGAAACCGCTCGCAGTCAGGGTGACCGTGTGGCTGCCGGCGTCGAGATCGGTGGTGAGCGGCGTCGCGCCCACGTCCTTGCCGTTCACGGCCACCCGCGCGCCGGCGGGTTTCGATTCGATCGTCACCGGGCTGAATGAGGGCAGCAGCTTGGCGCTGAACGTCTGCTTCTCGCCGAGTCCTTTGACCTCGACGGTCTCATTGAAGTCGAGGTAGCGGGGCGCTGTGATCTGGAAGGCGCGCGCGCCGGCGGGGACCGAGTACTCGCCTGGCACGGGACCGACCGCCTTGCCATCGATCGCGAGCGTCGCGGCGACGCCCTGCGTGTCGACCGTGACACGTCCCGGAAGCTTCGCGAGCGCAATGCGGATCTGCTGGTTGCGTGCGCTGCCGACCTGCACCGCGTGCTTGGTCGTCTCATAGCCCGGATGCGACGCGACCACGGTGTACTTGCCGGGCCGCAACAGGTAACTGCCTCCGAAACCGATCTCGGGCCAGCCGCCCTGGAAATCGACGTCCGCGTTCGGCGGATCGACGCTCACTCGCACCGGCGTGGCGGCAATGAGGTACCCGAGCACGCTGCCCAGCACGATAAGGACGCCGGCGAGCGCCCAGCGTTGTGGTTTCGGGCGGGCGCGTGGCTCGCGGCGGCTCACCGTCGCGGGCTTGAAGGGGACGCGCTGGATCGATTGCGCATCCGCGCTCTGCTGGGCCTCTTCCTCGCGCTCGGTCGAATCGAAGATGGGCGGCTGGGTGGCATTGCCCTCGAGATGCACGACGTCGAGCAATGCTTCGGAGCCGTTCAGCCGGCAGTGAATGCGCGCCCCGCCGACGGCGAGTACATCGCCGTGTACCAGGCGTCCGCGCTCCCGCACGGTGCGACCATCGATGGTCGCGAGTCCGGCAGCCTCCTCGGGTGCTTCGACGTAGAGTCCGTGCTCGTCGGCGCCGATGCGGGCCGCGATCACGCCTTCCATGATCCCGGGAACGGCGACCGCCGCACCCTCGCCGCCCACGCCGAGCGGCAGCTCATTGGGACGGGCGGCGCGCTCGCCCAACGGTTCGCGGACGCGCACCACGAAGCTCAAATGGGATCCTCGCACCGGATGTCGAGGATGGGCGCACTCTGGCCCGGCTGCACCGTGAATTCACGGCGCACGTCGCGAAAGCCGACGCGAGTGCCCACGACCGTGTACGTGCCCGGCAGCAACTCGATCTCGCGGCGGTCGAACACGCCGACGCGTCCCACCTTGTACACCACCACTTCGGTCTGGCTGTTGGAGACGAGCGCGACGCGGACCGGCTTCTCGTACTGCGACAAGCTCGCGGCGAGCGCCCGCGATTTCTTCTGCAACGTGGGGCTCGATTCCGCAAAGCGCTCCGCCTCTGCCACCAGTGCCCGGGCCTGGTCACGCACCGCGGCCGACATCAAGCGGTCCTGGTTGGCGAGGAGCGATTCGACCTGCCGCAACAGTTCCACGCGCGGCGCGAGCCGCTCGCGGCCGGCGGTCGCGAATTCGACCTTGGGATCGAGCTTGAGCGCGGCTTCGTATTCGCCCAGCGCATCCACCCAGCGGTCCTCACGCTCGAATCGCTCCGCCTGCGCGCGATGCGAGGCGATGCTGCGCTGCCGCCCGCTTTCGCTCACGCGCGCGAGCGCGTCGTTGACTTCCGGTGCCCCGGGACGCAGCCGCCCGGCACGTTCGAAGGCGTTGCGCGCCTCGGCGAGCTTGCCCGCTTCGAGCTCGCGCAGGCCGAGCGACATCGCGGCGGCGAACTCGTCGCTCGCGATCCGGCCACGCACGCGCGTGACCCCCTCCTGCGCTGCTTTCGTATCGGGATCGAGCTTGAGCGCTTCATCGTAACGTTGCGCGGCCTGTGCCATGTCGCCGGCGCGCTCCGCATTGCTGGCTTGCGCCACGAGCGCGTTCACGGCATCGAGCGACTGCGCGCGCTTGCGTCCCTTGGTCGCGGCCTCGTTGCCGGGATCGATCTCGAGCGCGAGCGCAAAGGCCGCCTCGGCGAGGCTGGACTGCCCCGCATCGAGGGCCTCGTTGCCCCGGCGCATTTGCTCGGCCAGGGTCGGCTGGACCAGGTCGGAAATCTTCTGCAGCTCATCGAGTCCCGCGGTATAGGCATCGCGCGCGTTCAAGAACTCGCGTGCCGCGAAATGCCGGCGCGCCTGCTCGCCATGCTCGCGCGCGGCCGCGAACGTCTCGGCGGCCCACTTGCCCGCGGAGCGCTTCTCGAGCGACGGATAGAGCGCGTCATAGGCATCGCGGACGCGCTCCGCCTCCTGCATCTGTTCGGCCATTAGCTTCAGATCCACTTCCTTCTCGGCTTCCGGGGACCGTTGGCTGGTTCCGGGGGCCGGCCGGGTCGTGGTGACGGGCGCCGACTTGTAGGCAAGGCGTGGCAGAAACAGCAGCACACCCGCCGCCACCAGGAGCAGCGCGACGAGCGCGCCACCAATGAGCCAGCGCCGCCGCAGTTCGTCGGAGGAACGCGAAGCCGCGCGCTCCGCAGGGGAAGCGGCGCGCACGATGGGTCGCACGATGGTCGCGACGGGTGCCGCCGGTTGCGCAGCACCTGCGGGGGTTGAAACCTCTGCCCCGTGCTCGATCTCGCGCAGGCTCCGCGCCACTTCCACGGCATCAGCAGGTCGCTCGCCGGGCGACTTCGACAGCAGCCGCATCACCAGGTCGACGAGCTGGGGCGGCGCCGGCTGCGCGGGCTTGAGCGGCGCGGCCGGCTCACGCAGCACCCGCTCGCGGCTGAAATTGGGGTAGAACGGCGGATAGCCGCTCAACAGTTCATACAGCAGTGCGCCCAGGCCATACAGGTCGTCGCCGGGCGTCGGTGGCTCGCTGGAGAGTTGCTGCGGACTCGCGCCGTAGCGTGACAGCGGCAGATGCGCCGCATCGGAGCCCGCGAAGGCCGCGGCACCCAGGTCGATAAGCGTCGCGCTGCCATCGGGGCGCAGCACCACATTGCTCGGCTTGATATCGCGATGGACGATGCCGCGCTCGTGCAGCGTCGCGAGCGCATCCGCCACCTGCGCCGCCAACGGCACGATTCGCTGCCAGGATTCGCCGCGCAGCGCGGACAGATCGCGGCCCGGTACGTACTCGCGCAGGAGGTAGGCCTGGCCGCCTTCGCGCTCGAGCGCCTCGGCAGCAGCGACCTGCCGTGGATCGAGCGAGCGCGCGGCCTCGAGCTCGAGCCGCAAGCCGTGCAGCACCGCGTCCTCCGCCGCCAGCGGCTGCGGGAGAAACTTCACCACCACGTCGCGATCGCGCGCGGCGTCGCGCGCGCGCCAGGTCTCGCCCGACGCGCCGCTGCTCAGGCGCTCACGCAAGGTATATCGCGCGGACAGCTGCTGTCCGCTGCTAGGGCTCAGCATTCAGTCTTAGAGCCTCGATCAGGATGAATCGCGCACGCGACCGGCTCTCAGCGTGGCGTCACCGAATCGTTGGTCGACTCCGCGGCGATGGACGTGTTGGCCGCGCCGCCGGTCTCCTCAAGGTACATCTGCTTGAGGAGCTCGCGCCACTCGCGATATTGATCTTCGGCGCTGCCGGTCAGCTTGAGCGTCCGTCCCTCGACCTCGACCACCTGCGTAGCGACGTCCGCATTGAACGACGTCGCCAACTCGCGGATCGCGGCGGTGTGAATCTTGGCATCGGCGCCCTTCTTGAGGCCGCTCACGATGCCCGCGATACCGCCGACCGTCGCTGCGGTGCGCACCGCATCCTCGATGCGCTGGCAGTCGTAGTTGCCGCCGCTGCATTGCGAGGACACCAGGATGCTGCCGAGCACGGCCGCCGCGCCCATCAGCATGCGGGTGCGCGCCTGGTTCTTGAGTTTCTCTTCCTTGACGAGCTCATCGAAGCTGTAACGACGCCAGTCGCCGTAAGGCTCCTTCACCGCGTCCGAGAAGGTGCCGTAGTAGTCGCTCACCGTATCGATCAAATCGCCGTCGCGCGCGCGGATGCGCTCAACCCGCTCGTATAGCGGGTCGCCCTCCGCGGGCAGGCGCGCTACCTGGTAGCGGCCTTCCGCAGTCTGCGTCACGTAGCCGGCATAGGCCGTCGGCGCGAGATCCTGCGCAAAGCGCAGTTCCGTCACCACGCGCGCCTGGCGCAAGTCGTCCGCCGCGAGCGTCTTGCGGAACTGCAGCATGTCGTTGGCGATCGTCGAGTACACGTTCTGGAACGGGTCGCGCGCCTTGAGCGCGGCATCGCTGAGATACGCGCCGATATCGGCGTCGGCCTCGTACTTCTTGTTCTCGAACCAGGTGCGTCCGGTGGAATCCTTCACCGTGACCTCGAGCGCGAGCTCCTTGCCCGAAGACCTGACGATGCGACCGTTCACGATCACGTCGACGAACTCGGCGTTCGCCGGGATCACGCGCACCGCGCCCCATTGCGCGGAGGTCTCGAGCGTGTTCCGCAGCAGCATCGCCATATAGCGTGCTTCGGCGCGCCGCACGTCGGGATAGATGCCCTTCTTCGCCTGCAGCTCCGCGTCGTTCTCGACCTCCGCAGGAATGCCCGGATCGAAGATGCGCACGCCGACGTCGAGCAGCTCGTTCTCGGGAATTTCCGTGGTCGCCTGGATCGGGTGAACCTTCGGTTGCGGCCGCGTTTCCGATACCACGCAGCCGCCGAGCACCATCGACAGCAGAACACCGAGCAATGCGATGCGCGCATTGCCGCCACTCAGGATCGCATTCAAGTTGTCCATGAAACCGGCCTCAAGCCTCGCCTACCTGCCTTGCGTGTTCTTCTTGTATTCGATGTATTCCTTCCAGAGCTTGTCCCGCAGCTCCGGATCCGTTTCCTTCTCCGCCGCTTCGCGAATCTGGCGCGCGATGACGTCGTCATCGCGGCCGTCAGGAATATTCTTCGGCACCGTGCTCGGGCCCTGGCCCTTGGTCCCGGCGCTCCCGGCACCGCCGCCGCCCTGGCCGTCCTGGCGCGAGCCTTCGGACTTCATGCTGCCGTCGCCTTCGCCCTCGCCTTTGCTCTCGCCTTCGCTGCCTTCCGAGGACATGTCACCGGATTCGGGTCCGCCACCACCACCTTCCGCACCCTGGGTGCCTTCGGGGCCCTCGCCGCCTTCGGCTGCGCCGCCGTCGGTCGCATTGGTGTCGCGCTCGCGTGCGATCCGTTCCCGCTCCTTGCGGATCTGTTCGTCGAACGTGCCGAGTGACTCATCCATGCGACGGTTGGTCGCAGCACGCCGCTCCGCGTCGGTCTGCGCCGCCGCGGGCAGGTTCGGCCCACCGCCGGCATCACTGCGAGACGCGCCCGCTGCACCCGCAGCACCGGCTGCTCCTGCAGTCGATGCGGTGCGCGTTCCGGGTGAGCCGCCCGCACTGGACGATGTC
>DATIEU010000616.1:0-3563 GCA_035455565.1 Steroidobacteraceae bacterium
ACCTCGGGCGACCTCTCGAGACACCAGCGTCCCGCCGCCGGCTACACGCACAAGGGTGGAGTGCAACCGCCCGCCGCCGAGGCGCACGTCGACTTCACACCGGAACGCGCCGCTCGGCTGGCCCGCGACCTCTACCAAAAGACTTTCCCGGACGGGAAGGGCTATTCGCGCTTCATCGCCTCGAGCCTGTGGCGTTGCTTTTCACCGCCGCCGCAGGACTGTCCGCTCGCACTGTGCGACGCGCGCAGCGTTGCTCCCACGGAGGGCGTGCCGAATACACTCTTCATCGTCGATGCGCTGCCGCCGGAAGACGTGATGGTTGGCCCCATGCCGAACGAAGACCAGGCGCTCGCGGCGGCCATCTTCCGCTACAACCCAGAGCATCGCTGGTGGTATTTCTCGAACATGACGCGCGATGAAGTGGTGCTGCTCAAGTTCCACGACAGCGACCGTAGCAAGGCGCTGCGTGTGCCGCACACTGCGTTTCGCGATGCTAGCTTTGCCGATGCACGCCCGCGCGAGAGCATCGAGTTGCGTAGCGTCGCCTATTTCGAGTGAGGCGATTCGCAGTCAGTCCGGCAATCGATCCGCAACACGCCAGGAACCCCCGCTTACGACCGCGACGTGACCGGAAGCGTCGCGCGCGAAGCCGAGCAAGCGCTCGCCGTCGGTGCGCACGAAGAGATCGCGCTCCAGCGGCACCCATTGCTGCCCCCAGAGCCCTAGCGTTCCATCCTCGTTCGCGGTGAGCTCGAAGTCCTGATTGCGGTCGGCGTCGCGACACGTGTGACACGCGAGGCTCGACCGATAGCGCCCGGCATATTGCCGCAGGCTCGCCGCCTGTGCGGGATCGGGCTGCGGCGCAGTCCGGGGCGCGGGATCGGGATAAAGCGCGTCCAGCAGCGCGCGTTTCACGCGAAAGCGCAGGTCCTGCCCCTCGCCGTGATTGACGATGAAGAAGGCCGATTGCTCCCCGGGAATGATCGCCAGGAGCGAACTGAAGCCGCCGATGTCCCCGCCATGCTCGACCATCTGCCGGCCGTTCTCGACATCGAGCTGGAATGCATATCCCCAGCCCGGTAGCGCCGGGTGGATGGTCGCCTGCTGGCTGCGCATGGCCCGCGCCAGCGTCTCACTCAGGACCTGGCGTTCGCCGCAGCGCCCGTCCGCGAGGTGAAGCATCGCGAAGCGCGCCATGTCGGGTGCAGTCGCGACCAGCGAGGACGTGGGCGCGGTGACGTACCACTCGTACGCGCGCGGCGTTGCGCGACCATCTTCGATGTCGTAAGGCGTCGCCACGCCCTTTTCATCTCCCCGGCGCCGCATGAAACGCGCGGACTCCATGCCGCAGGGCTCGAGGATGTTTCGGCGTACGTATTCTTCGTACGTGAGACCCGATGCGTCCGCGATCGCGACGCCTGCGAGTGCGATCCCGTAGCTCGAGTACGCCGTGTACCGGCCGGGATCCCGGTAGCGGACCAGTCGACCTTCGAGAAATTCGGCAAGGTTCGGCCGCGGCCCCTCGACCGGATCGAACTGGCGCCCGGGCAGCTCGTCGAGGCCGCTGGTGTGTGCGAGCAGTTGGGCGAGGGTGATCGGCGGACGGCCCTGCGAGGGCACAGCGACACTGCGTAGCGACTGATTGATGTCCTGGTCGAGTGTGAGCTTGCCACGGTCGACGAGCTGCAGCGCCGCGACACCCGTGAAGACCTTCGTGATCGAGGCGACGGGCCAGACCGTGCGCGCGACCTCCACCGCTTGAGTTTTTTCGCGATCCGCCATCCCGTAGCCCTGCGCATAGACGATGCGGTCGCCCTGCACAAACACGAAAGCGGCGCCGGGAATGCCTTCCTCGGCCAGCGCGCCGCGGATGATGGGCTCGACGACGCCCGCGATCCTGGCGGCATCCGGCGGCGCGGCCTGCGCGCGGATCGCCGACGCGGGTATGGCCCAGGCTGCCAGGGCTGCGGTTGACAATATCGAGGCGCGATGTTTCATCGCACCCGAGCTTATCACCGCATCCTGCGCGCTTACTTCGAGTGATGCGCCGGACGTGATACGGCCGTCAGGATGCCTTGCAGTATCCGTGTGGGATTCGGCGGACAGCCGGGAACTGCGACATCAACCGGGATGACATGCGAGACGCGCCCGCGGCTCGCGTAACTCTCGCCAAATATTCCGCCGGTGCAGCCGCAATCGCCCAGCGCGACCACCAGCTTGGGGTCGGGCGTCGCCTCGTACGTTCGACGCAATGCGACCTCCATGTGCTTCGACACGGGGCCCGTGACCAGCAGCAGGTCGGCATGGCGCGGGCTCGCCACGAAGCGGATGCCGATGCCTTCGATGTTGTACACGGGATTGTTGAGCGCATGAATCTCCAGCTCGCAGCCGTTACAGGAGCCGGCATCGACGTGCCGGATGCAGAGCGCCCGGCCGAGCAGGGACCGTATGCCTTGCTGCAGCGTTTCGCGCACGCGCAGTGTGTCGTCGCTTGGCGGTGGCGCCTCACTTGCGATTCCAATGTCGCCGATCTGTCGCAGCGTCTTCAGCATGTGTCCGCGCTACAGGTCGTGACCGCTGTAGGAGAGGTTGAACGACTTATTGATCAGCGGGAAATCGGGCACGATGTTGTCGATGATGGCGTGCTCGAGCACCGGCCAGTTCTGCCAGGACGGATCATGCGGGTGGCAGCGGTGGATCATGCCGTCGTGACCGACCTCGAGCGCTACCACCACCGGACCGCGCCAGCCCTCGATCAAGCCTACTGCGACCCGGTCGGGTGCGGGGCTCCTGACCTGGACGCGAAGCTCACCATCCGGTAAGTCTTCGAGCAGGCGCGAAATGATGCGACAAGACTCCTGCAGCTCCTCGAAGCGGACTGTCACTCGCGCCGCCACGTCACCGTCGGTGCGCGTGATCCTGGTCGGAACGAGCACATCGAAAGGAGGCGCGGGCAGGTCCACGCGCGCATCGAAGGGTTGTCCGCTGGCGCGCCCCGCGAGCCCCACGAGGCCCAGTCGACGCGCCAGCTCCGGGGTCACGCGGCCGGCGGCGACGAAGCGATCGCGTACGCCGGCATGCGCATCGTAGATGTCGCGGAGCTTGCGCGTCTCGGCGGCAATCTCGGTAATGCGCCTTCTCAGCGCGGCCGACATCTCGGGCTCGAGATCAACGTGCATTCCCCCAGGGACGATCGCATCCATCAGGTAGCGCTGGCCGAGAGCGGACGCGACCGTGCGCAGCAGCTCCTCCTTCAGCCTGGAGAATTGCGCGAGCCCGAAGGCGAAGCCCGCGTCATTGCCCAGGGCTCCGAGGTCGCCAAGATGGTTCTGGGCGCGCTCGATTTCGAGGCACAACGCGCGCAGGCACGCAGCGCGTCGGGAGATTACGCAATCGCAGAGTGACTCCAGTGCCTGGCAATACGCCCAGGAGAACGCGACCGCCGAGTCGCCCGAGACGCGCGCCGCGAGTCGGTGTCCGTCGAGCGCCCGAAACTCGGTGAAGCGGCGCTCGATACCCTTGTGTACGTAGCCGAGCCGCTCCTCCAGTCGCAGGACCTTCTC
>DATIEU010000617.1:0-6100 GCA_035455565.1 Steroidobacteraceae bacterium
GAGATCCCCGACTCCGATCTCGAGATCCGCTTCGTGCGCGCGTCCGGCCCCGGCGGCCAGAACGTCAACAAGGTCGCCTCCGCCGTCCAGCCGCGCTTCGACCTCCAGCACTGCGCAGAGCTCGACGAGCGCGTCAAAGCCCGCCTGCGAATGCTCGCCGGCCAGCGGCTGAACGATGACGGGAGCGTCCTCATCATCGCGCGCCGTCATCGCACGCAGGACCAGAATCGGCGCGATGCGTTCGAGCGCCTCGCCGATCTCGTGCGCCGCGCTTCGATCGAGCCGAAAACGCGCCACGCCACCAGGCCGACGCGTGCCTCGAAGGAACGGCGCCTCGAGCACAAGCGCGTGCGCAAGAAAACCAAGAATCTGCGTGGCCGCGTGAGCTGGGACTGAAACAGCTATTTCGGCTCGGACTTTGCGGGTAGCGGCAACGCGCCGCCCGCAGTCGGCGAATCGAGCGGATCGCGCAGAATCCGGCGCACCGCGACATAGAACACCGGCACGAGGAGCACGCCGAGGATCGCCGCGCTCAACATGCCACCGACCACGCCGGTACCGATCGCGCGCCGCGCATTGGCGCCGGCGCCGCTCGACACGACCAGCGGCGACACACCGAGGATAAACGCGAATGACGTCATGAGAATCGGGCGCAACCTGAGGCGTGCGGCCTCGAGCACGCTCTCGCGCACGCTCTTCCCGGATTCGTGCTCGGTCACAGCGAACTCGACGATCAGGATCGCGTTCTTGGCGGCGAGGCCGATGATCGTGATCAGGCCGATCTTGAAGAACACGTCATTGGGCATGCCGCGCAACCACATCGCCAGGATCGCGCCCAGCACGCCGAGCGGCACGACCAGCATCACCGCCACGGGCGTCGCCCAGCTCTCGTAGAGCGCGGCCAGGCACAGGTAAACGACCATGATCGACAGCACGAACAGGAGCGGCGCCTGCGCGCCGGCGAGGATCTCCTGCAACGACTGGCCGGCCCAGTCGAAACCGTACCCCTCGGGCAACTCCTCCTTCACGATGCGCTCCATCTCGCGCATCGCTTCGCCGGAGCTGCGTCCCGGAGCGGGTGAGCCCGTGATCTCGACCGCTGGCAACCCGTTGTAGCGCGTGACACTGGTCGGCCCGGCGCCCCAGGTCGAGCGCACCACGCTGGCGAGCGGGATCATGCGCATGTCGTTCGCAATGCCGGGATCTCCGTTCGACGTACCGTTCGCGGGCTCGTTGGACGGGATGTAGATGCGATCGAGCGCATCCGGACCCATGCGGTAGGGCGCATCGGCCTGCAACAGGACGCGCAACACGCGCCCCTGGTAATAGAAGTCATTGGCATAGACCGGCGCGAGCATCATCTGCACGGCTGAATACACGTCGGTCATGCGCAGGCCCATCGACTGCGCCTGGACGCGATCGACGTTCATCGCGAGCCGTGGCGCATCGCCGAGCGTGCTCGACGTGACATTGGTGACGTTCGGGTTCTGGGCCGCCTTGCCGAGCAGAGTCTGCTGCGCCGCCATGAGCGCCTCGTGCCCCTGGCCGGCGTGGTCCTCGAGGAAGAAATCGAAGCCGCCGAACTGGCCGAGACCGCTGATCGTCGGCAGGTTCACGAGGAACACCGTCGCGTCCTTGATGGTCGCGAAGAGCGCCCCGTTCGCCCACTGGTTGAACTCGTCCGAGCTGATGTCGCGGTCTTCCCACGGCTTCAGGCGCACGAACATGATGCCGGTGTTCTCGCCCTGGCCGAAGAAGCCGAAGCCGCCGACCTGGAAGATGCCCTCCACCGCCTCGTTCCCCTTGATCACGTTCGACATCTGCGACATGACGCCCATGGTGCGACTGAGCGAAGCCCCGGGCGGCAGCTGCACGATGCCGATCACGTAGCCCTGGTCCTCTTCCGGCAGAAAGCTGCCGGGCAGCCGCGTGAACAGGAACCCGCCAACGACCACCAGCACCGCGAACGCGATCATCCAGCGCGGCGTGTGGCGCACGGACTCGGCCACGACCTTGAGATAGGCCGCCTGGGAGCGGTCGTAGGCGCGATTGAACCAGCGAAAGACGGGGTTCGGCTTGAGGTGCGTGGGCTTCAGCATGTGCGCGCACAGCGCCGGCGTGAAGCTCAAGGCCAGGAACGCGGAGAAAGCCATCGACACGGCGATGGTCAGGGCGAACTGCCGATAGATCACGCCAGTCGCGCCGCTGAGCAGCGCGCTCGGCACGAACACGGCTGTCAGCACCACGGTGATCGTGACGATGGCGCCGGTGATCTGGCCCATCGCCTTGCGCGTCGCTTCGCGCGCAGAGAGATTTTCCTCGCGCATGATGCGCTCGGCTGCCTCGATCACGACGATCGCGTCGTCCACCACAATGCCGATCGCGAGCACCATGCCGAAGAGCGTCAGCTGGTTGATGGAGAAGCCGGCGACATACATGCCGATGAAGGCGCCCATCAATGCCGCTGGCACCACCAGCGTCGGGATCAACGTGGCGCGGATGCTTTGCAGGAACACCAGCATCACGATGAAGACCAGCACCACCGCCGCCACCAGCGTGATCAGCACTTCCTTGATCGACACCAGGATGAACGCGGTGCTGTCGTACGGGATGAACCACTCGACGCCCGCCGGGAAAGTGCTCTCGAGCTCCGCCATCTTGGCCTTGACGCGCTCCGCGACCTCGAGCGCGTTCGCGCCGGGCAGCAGCTGCACCCCGACGCCAGCGACCGGTTCGTCGTTGTAACGCACGTCGAACCCATACGCGGCCGGGCCGAGCACGACCCGCGCGACATCGCGCAGGCGCACCGACGAGCCGCCCTCCTCCGCGCGCAGAATGATGTCCTCGAACTGCTCGACCCTGGTGAAACGGCCTTCGGCCGTGACCGGAGCGGAAAACTGCTGGCCCGGTACCGCCGGGTCGGCGCCGATGGAACCCGCCGGAAACTGCACGTTCTGGTCGCGCACCACCTCGAGCACATGCGCCGGCGACAGGTTGTAGGCGTGAAGCTTGTCGGGACTCAGCCAGATGCGCATCGCATACTCGGAGCCGAACTGGTTGGCCGAGCCCACGCCTGGAATGCGCTGGAGCTGATCGAGCACGCGCGAGGCCAGGATGTTGTTGAGCTGGCCGGAATCGAGCGAGCCGTCCTTTGAGCGGATGGTGACGGCCATCAGGAATCCGGCAGTCGACTTGGCGACGACGATGCCCTGCTGGATGACCTCCACCGGCAGACGCGGCTCCGCCAGCGTCACGCGGTTCTGCGTCTGCACGGCCGCAATCTCGGGATCGGTGCCGGTTTCGAATGTCAGGCTGATGCTGACGCTGCCATCCGAGCTCGAAGACGAGGTGAAATAGAGCAGCCGGTCGATACCCGTGAGCTGCTGCTCGATCACCTGCGTGACGGTGCGCTCAACCGTGGTGGCGTCCGCCCCTGGATAGGTGGTCGAGACCACGACTTGCGGCGGAGCGATCGCGGGATAGGACTCCGCGGGCAGCTCGTAGATCGCGATCACGCCGCCCAGCGTGATGAGAATCGCGAGCACCCACGCGAAGACCGGCCGGTCGATGAAAAACTGCGGCATGCTGGGAGCCTAGGGCTGGCCGGGCGCGCTGCCGCCGTCGGCGCTGGCGGCTTTCTCGGCCGGCGCCTCCTGCGGTAGCACCTTCACCTGTGCACCGACGGGTGCCCGCTGAATGCCGCTGACGACGATGCGCTCACCGTCCTTGAGTCCCGCGGTCACGATCCACTTGTCGGCGCGCGTCCCGGCTGTCTCTACCCGGCGCTGCTCGACCTTCTCCTCGGCGTTGACCACCTGCACGAAGGTACCGTTCGCATCGGTTTGCACGGCGACCTGCGGCACCAGGTAGCCGTCGTTGAGCTGCCCGACGGTCACGCGCACATTGACGAACATGCCCGGCAGGAGCTGGCGATCGGGATTGGGAATGACACCGCGAAACGCCATCGCGCCCGTGCTCGGGTCGACGCTCAGGTCGCGGAAATCGAGCGTTCCGACCTGCCCGAACGGCGTGCCATCGGGAAGGACGAGCTGCACCTGCGCCTTGTCACCCGCGGCAAGCGTCATTTTTCCCGCAGCCTGGGCGCGGCGCAGTCGCTGCACTTCAGAGACCGGCTGATCGAAATTGACGTAGATCGGGTCGACCTGCTCGATCGTGGTGAGGAGCGTCGGTTCGGTCTGCCCGACCAGTGCACCCTCCGTGACCTGCTGCTGACCGGCGCGCCCGGCGATCGGCGCACGCACGGTGGCGTAGCTGAGATTGATGCGTGCGGTCTCGAGATTCGCCTTCGCCTGCTGTACCTGTGCCGCGGTCGAGCGCTCGTTGGCATCCGCGGTATCGAGGTCGGATTTCGAGATGGCACCCGTCTGCACCAGGCCGCGATAACGCACAGCGAGCACATGTGCATTGGTGGCGTTCGCTTCGGCTTGTGCCAACGCCGCTTCCGCCGCCTGCAATGCCGCCTTCAGCGGCGCTGGATCGATCTGGAAGAGCACCTGCCCTTCCTTGACGTCAGTCCCTTCCTGATAGAGACGCTTGAGCAGCACACCCGGCACGCGGGCGCGCACGTCGGAAGCGCGCGTGGGCGAGAGGCGTCCGACCAGGTCGCGCGTGATCTGCACCGGTTCCGAGCGCGCCACGACCACGCCGACTTCCGGCGTCGGCATCTGGAAGCCCTGGTCGCCCTTGCCGCACGCGGCCAGGGTCGCCGTGAGCACGGCGACGCCGAGTAAAAGATGCCCTCTGACTCTCATGTTGTTCCCAGTGAGCCTCTCCGTGGCGTGTCACGGCGGGTTGGATTGCCGTCGGTGCGGCAAGTTTGCTTGTCCGGCCCCGTTATCCTACAGAACCGGCGGCATGAATTCCTGCGCGCACCTGCGCCCTGTGCATAAGACGCTCGGGACGTGCCGGAACCGACATCTGGCAGGTCAGTCCGGGGTCAGCGATACCGGCGTCGAGCCGGGCAATCGCCCTGCGAAATCGGCTCCCACAATCTGCGATGGCGTATGAAAGCCGCCGGCCGGCGGTGCACGGAGCATTCGCTCCACGAGACCCAGCGAAGCGTTTACGGTGACCGTGTAACCATTGGCGACGCGCATCCGCCCCACGACGGTGCGTCCGGTGGCATTGCGCACCTCGCCCCACAGCAACACCGGCGTGCGCTCGCGGAGCTGCGCATCCGGGCCCGCAGGCGCGCGTTCCGCGCGGCGCTTGAGCCACCACTGGGCCGGCGCCGAGCCCAGCAACCAACGCCAGCGATTGAGGCCCTGCATGCGGCGCACCGCTCCCGGCGATGCGGGGATGTACACCTCGATATTGGGGATGGCCGTGGTACGAAACGCTGTGCTGACGTCGCCCCAGGGAATGGCGATGGCGAGCTTCTTGCCCTCGCCGAAGTCGATGTCACGCACGCGGCTCGCGAACGGGATTGACACGAGGCGGCCGTCCGCGCGCACGCGGCTTCCTGTCTTCAGTCCCTCGATCATGGTCTTGGCGGTGCCACGGCTCGGCGGACTGCGACTGTCGAAGCCAAGCGTCAGGTGCGTCGCATCAGGCAATGCCTGCCTGAGCGTGGCCGCGAGGCAGTCGGACGGCACGACATCGAAGCCGACACCGGGACACAGCACGACGTTCGCGGCGCGAGCGGGCGCATCGAGACCGTGAGCGCGCTCGAACACTTCGATCTCGCCCGTGATGTCGAGGTAGTGCGCGCGGCGCGTGAGGCAGGCTTGCATCATCGGCCCCGCGGTCGCGGAGAAGGGGCCAGCGCAATTGAGCACGAGCACCACGCCCTCGAGATGGCGCGAGACTGCGTCGGCATCGTCAAGCGCGAACGTGCGCGCTTCGCAATCCAGCTCGCGAGCGAGCCGCTCGACCGCGGCAGCGTTACGGCCCGCGAGAATCGGTCGTGGCGCGTGCGCGGCGGCCGCGCGTGCGATCAACTCGCCCGTGTAGCCCGTCGCACCGTACAGGAGCCAGTTGTTCACTTCACCGTGCGCTTGAGATCCATGTACACCATCTGCACGACCTGCTCGGGCTTGAGGAACCCGTCGCCCCACTCGGCATCGAGATCCTTGGTCGG
>DATIEU010000618.1:0-2993 GCA_035455565.1 Steroidobacteraceae bacterium
CGAAAGGATTCGCGAGGCGAAGGTCAGCTCGAGCCGTTGCGGCAGGTGGTCCGGGTAGAAGACTCCGCGCCACGGCTCGTAGCGCCATCCCGAAATGCCGATGCGAATGCCCATGACTCAATGCGCCTTGCTGCGACGTCCCTTCGTGTGGCGTGCACTCTCCAGGACATCGCGCGCCACGCGCTCACCGCTCTGCAACGCGCCACCCACCGTCCCGGCGTCGCCTTCGGCATCGGCGGCTTCACCGGCAAAGAACAGCGTGTCTTCGATCGGCCGGGCGAGCGCACCTCGTGCCTTTGCGCCTTTCGCCAGCACGTAGCTATAGGCACCGCAGGAGTACGGGTCGCTTTGCCAGTCGTGCCAGCTCACGGACTCGAGGAGCGACGAGTAACTCACGCGCCGGCCGAACAGAGCGCGCAAGCTATCGAGCACGTGCGCGAGAACCTGGTCCTTGCCCTGTCCCGCCAGCCGGCTGGCGTTCGGCCCCCCAGCCCACGCCACGAGGACCGCAGTGCGCACGGGCAATGAAGTCCAGAAAGTGGGGAAGGGCGCGCCCGGCGCGAAGAAGAAACCAGCGTCGCGATAACGACAGTCCTGCAGCTCGGCCCAGAAGGGCTTCGAGAATGTCATGACCACCTTGATCACCGGGCCGGGCGCCAGGTGCGCGAGCGCGCTGCGCTTGTCGCGCAATTCGGGCGTGAAGCGCACGGAACCGGGCGAAGCGGGCGGCAGTTGCAGAACGCCTAGTGGCACGGTGATCACCGCGCGGGCGGCCTGGATGCGGACCGCTTCGCCATGGCGAAGCGCTCCGATCGTCACACGACCTTTGCGCCACTCGATCTCATGCACCACGGTACCGAGGCGCAATGCCGCACATTCGGGCGCGAGCGCCTGGCGCATCGAGTCCATCAGTGCGTCATAGCCGTCGACCGGTCGGAAAGTCGGTGCGTCCGCCGCCGATCCGCCACGCCATTCATCGAGCACTTCGAGCGTGCTGATCCGGGACGCATCGGCGGCGTCGAAGCCTTGCACCATCATGCAGGCCATTTCACGCACGGGCTGTGGCAGGGCGCGGCGGTGACGCTCGAGGAACTCGGAGAACGGAATGTCCGGGCGCGGTGGACGCAGCCGCTCGAAGCGTCGCTTGAGTTGCTCGAGGCCATCGTTGGCCGGATGCAGCTCGCCATCGTTCAGGCGCCAGCGATTGCGGGATGCGTCGACGGCCACCTGGTTGGCGCGCTTGAGCCACTTGATCACCGCGGAGGAGGCGCCGTGAACGAACTCGGCTCCGAGCTCGATCGCCAGGGGGATGGGGATGGTCCGATCGGTCAGGATGCGACCGCCGATGCGCTCGCGTGCTTCGAGGATGAGAACATGCTGACTTGCGGCCGCAAGCTCGGACGCCGCCGCGAGACCGGCCGCGCCCGCGCCGATGATGACGGTGTCGGTCTCCTCCGATAGCAGACTTGAGTCAGGCATGCTCTAGGGGACCGCACCCTGCGGGATTGGTTGCTGGCACATTGTCCCTTGGGGCAAACCAGGCGACCAGCCGCCAGCAAATCGTGCAAACTGGGCTACGCTGCGCCGCGCAGGACCATAAACGGGGAATTCAATGCACCTGTCAGCTTTCCGACGCATCGGTTTTCGAGCCCTGCTCGCCGCTGCTGTCGTCACCCTCACGCTCGTGGGGTGCGTCTCGACGACCAAGATCGACACCTCGGGAATGTCATTCTCGGCCGACCCGCTCGTCGGCAAGATCGTCTGGAACGACCTCGTCACCGAAGATCTCGACGCGGCACGGCGCTTCTACGGCGAGCTCCTCGGCTGGAGCTTCCAGCAATCGACGCGCCCGGGCGGCGGCACATACACGCTGGCGCGCTCCGGCAATATCTATGTCGCCGGAATGGTGGAAGCCCCCGCGCATCCGCAAGGTACGGCGGTGTCGCGCTGGTTGCCGTATGCATCCGTTGCGGATGTCGATGCGGCCATCAGCGCCGCCACGGCTGCAGGCGCCAAGGTGGCCGCACCGCCACGCAACGTGAACCTGGGACGGGTAGCGGCGATCGTCGATACCGAAGGTGCGGTCCTGGGCCTCGCGCGCAGTCGCATCGGCGATCCGGATGACAAAACCACCGCACCGGCAGCCAGCCGCGTGGTCTGGACCGAGCTGCTGTCCAACGATCCCGCATCCGCGGCGCGGTTCTATCAGACAGTCGTCGGCTACGAGCCCCGCACCATCGAGCGGCGCGGTGGCCAGTACACGCTGCTCACGCGGGCGGGGACCGAGCGCGCCGGAATCCTCAAGAACCCGGCGGAGCAGGCCTCACCCGCGTGGCTGACGTACTTCGGTGTGACGGATCCGGCGGCTGCAGCAGCCCGGGTCGGTGCCTTGGGCGGCAAAGTACTGCTCGCGCCATCGCCGCAACTGCGCGATGGCACGATGGCCGTGGTTACCGACCCTAGCGGCGCGCTGCTGGTACTGCAGAAGGTGAACCCATGAACAGGAACGAAGCAATGCGCCGGGTCCTGCGAACCGCGGCCGTATTGGCGCTCGTGATATCGACGTTGTCGCTGGCCGGATGCAGCGGCAACGTCGGCGTCGGAGTGAGCGTCGGCGTGCCGATCGGCAACCACGGCTACATGAGCGTCGGCACCAGCCGCTGGTACTAGCTCAGTCCTCGCCGTCAAAAAGCGATCATCCTGGCTCATGCGATCGTCCCAGGCACGATCGACCACCGTCGTTGTGTCGGGTTCATGACAGAAGGGGGCGAGCGAGTCAGCCACGATCCTCCCTGGGTCGCAACTATCAGGGGATCAGCCATGAAGAACCAGTCAACGATCACCGCACGCTGGCGTGAAGCGCAGCTGCGCGAGCTCCCGATGTTTCAATCGCAACTGCTGCTTGCCGTATCGCGCGAACCCGCGGATGCGCTCGGGTTGGCGAGCGGTTGGCTCAGGTCGCTGGCTCCGGAACAGAGAGTCGCCAGGCTCTC
>DATIEU010000619.1:0-4541 GCA_035455565.1 Steroidobacteraceae bacterium
TCTCGAGGCCGTGGTCGGGGCCGTGAGCGTTCCAGTGACGCTCAAGATCCGCACCGGCACCAATCCATCGCAGCGCAACGGCGTGGCGATCGCAAAAATTGCCGAAGCGAGCGGCGTTCAGGCGCTTGCGGTGCACGGGCGCACACGCGAGTGCATGTTTCGCGGCGCTGCCGAATACGAAACGATCCGCGCGATCAAATCAGTTGTGCGCATTCCGATTTTTGCGAACGGTGATATTGACAACGCGGAAAAAGCACGCGCAGTGCTGTTGTCCACTGGTGCTGACGGCGTGATGATCGGACGCGGCGCGCAAGGCAAGCCTTGGGTTTTCCGTGAAGTCAACTTTCACCTGACGACTGGAAAGTCTCACGCGGCAGTTGCGCCCGCAGAAGTCCGTGATATTCTGCTCGCCCACTTGGAAACCCTGTACGCGTTTTATGGCGATGACACGGGTGTACGAGTGGCGCGAAAACACCTGAGCTGGTACTGCCAGCATCATCCAGAAACAGGAGAGCTACGGACGCAACTGGTGACGGCGGCGACGGCGGATTCTCAGTTGAGGATGGCAAAGGAATTTTTCGATCGCACGGCGTCGGATCTGCACAAGGCAGCTTGAGAAGACCAAAATTCTTGACGGCAGCGGGGGACCTAGATGGTAGTCAAGAAGAAATCCAAACTGCGGCGCGAGCCAGTTTCGCGCACAGTGAGCAGGGACATTCCCCTGCGAAGTCACGCAGCAGACGCCCTCCACACCTACTTCCAGAACTTGAACGGCCACCGGCCCGCGCAGCTCTACGACCTGGTGATGCGCGAAGTCGAGGAGCCGCTGTTCAAGGCCGTGCTCGACTACGCCGAGGGCAACCAGAGCCGCGCCGCGGTCATCCTGGGGATAAATCGCGGCACTCTGCGCAAGAAGCTGAGGGCGTTCGGGCTCTCGCACTGATGTCTGATGGCGCTGCGACGCGCGCTGCTGAGCGTCTCCGACAAGGCCGGCATCGTTGAGCTCGCACGGGCACTCAACGCCCGTGGCGTAGAGATTCTGTCAACGGGCGGTACCGCCCATCTCCTCGCCCAGAGCAACGTCCCGGTCAAGGAAGTCTCGGCCCATACGGGATTCCCCGAAATCATGGGCGGCCGGGTCAAGACGTTGCATCCGAAGATCCACGGCGGCCTCCTTGGCCGGCGCGCGGTCGACGATGCGGTCATGCAGGCGCACGGTATCGAGCCCATCGACCTGCTCGTCGTCAATCTCTACCCGTTCGCCAGGACCATCGCGCGAGCCGACTGCACGTACGAAGAAGCGATCGAGAACATCGACGTCGGCGGCCCGGCGATGCTGCGTGCGGCGGCGAAGAATCACGCCGATGTCACCGTGATCGTCGATCCGGCCGACTATCCCGCGCTCCTGGACGAGCTCCAGGCGCACGGCGGCGAGACTTCAAAGCTCTTCCGCGCGCAACTCGCGGCCAGGGCCTTCGCGCATGCCGCGAGCTACGACACGATGGTCGCGGGTTACCTCATGCAGAAGTGGCCGCAGGCCGATCAGTCGTGGCCCGCGACGCTCACGGCCGTGTTCAACAAGAAGATGGACTTGCGCTACGGCGAAAATCCGCATCAGCGCGCCGCGTTCTACTCCGATCCGGGCGCGCGTGGCTCGGGCATCGCGAACGGCGAGCAGATCCAGGGGAAGGAGCTCTCGTTTAACAATATTGCGGATGCCGACACCGCGCTCGAGTGCGTGCGCCAGTTCGAGCACCCCGCCTGCGTGATCGTCAAGCATGCAAATCCATGCGGCGTTGCAGTGAGCCCTGATATCGCAACGGCTTACGCGCGTGCCTATCGCACCGATCCGACCTCGGCTTTCGGCGGCATCATCGCGTGCAATCGCCCGCTCGATCGCGCGACGGCCGAAGCCATTGTGGGTCAACAGTTTGTCGAAGTGATCGTCGCTCCCGGGATCGAGCCCGGGGCGCGCGAATTGCTGGCGGAGCGCGAGAACGTGCGGGTGATCAGCGTCGGCCCGCTGGATGCGCCACTGAGTCAGGGGGCGGAGTATCGCAGCGTAACCGGCGGCCTGCTCGCGCAAACGCGTGATTCAGCCATGATTTCCTCGGTTGACCTCAAGATCGTGACGCGCCGGTCGCCTACGGCGTCTGAGCTGGCCGACCTGCTCTTCGCCTGGCGGGTGGCCAAGTTCGTGAAATCAAACGCGATCGTTTATGCGCGCGAGCGCACGACGATCGGCGTTGGCGCGGGGCAGATGAGCCGGGTGATCTCGAGCCGCATCGCAGCGATGAAGGCCGCCGACGAGACGCTCGATATCAAGGGCGCGGTGATGGCCTCGGACGCATTCTTCCCGTTTCGCGATGGCGTGGACGTGGCGGCGGCCTTCGGCATCGCCGCGGTCATTCAACCGGGTGGCTCGAAGCGCGACGCCGAGGTGATCGCCGCGGCCGACGAGCACGGCATGGCGATGGTGTTCACTGGCGTTCGCCATTTCCGCCACTGAGGGTTGTTCTTGAAAGTACTGATTATCGGATCCGGCGGCCGCGAGCACGCGTTGGCGTGGAAGGTTGCGCAGTCACCACGCGTCAGGCAAGTGCTGGTCGCGCCAGGGAATGCGGGCACGGCAACGGAGCACAAGACCCGTAACGTCGACGTCGCGGCCGAAGATGTTACGGCCCTCGAGCGCCTGGCGCGCGAGGAACAGGTCGATCTCACGATCGTCGGGCCCGAGGCGCCCCTCGTCGCCGGAGTCGTCGATCGCTTCAAGGCTGCGGGACTGCGCTGCTTCGGGCCGACGCGTGCGGCGGCCCGGCTCGAGGGCTCCAAGGCCTTCGCCAAGGACTTCCTGCGCCGCCATCGCATTCCCACGGCCGCCTCGCGCACGTTTACACGCGAGACCTTCGATACCGCCTACATCGAGGCGCACCCGACACCGATCGTCGTCAAGGCGAGCGGTCTTGCCGCGGGCAAGGGCGTGATCATCGTCGATAGCGCAGCCGAAGCGATCCGCACCGCACGCGCCATGTTCGAGGGTCAGTTCGGCGATGCCGGGCGCGAGGTCGTGATCGAGCAGTTCCTCGAGGGCGAGGAAGTGAGCTTCATCGTAATGGCCGATGGCCGGCATGTACTGCCGCTCGCGACCTCGCAGGATCACAAGCGCCGCGACGATGCCGACCAGGGTCCCAATACCGGCGGCATGGGCGCGTACTCGCCCGCGCCCATCGTCACGCCGATTCTGCACGCGCGCATCATGCGCGAGGTCATCGAGCCCTCGGTCCTGGGTCTCGCGGCGGATGGCACGGCGTACACGGGCTTTCTGTATGCGGGCCTGATGATCGCGGCCGACGGCACGCCCAACGTGCTCGAGTTCAACTGCCGTTTCGGCGACCCGGAAACGCAACCCGTGCTGATGCGCCTCGATTCGGACCTGGTGGAGCTCTGCGAAGCGGCGCTCGACGGTCGCCTGCACCACGTCGAGGCGCGCTGGAATCCACGCGCGGCACTGGGAATCGTGATGGCGGCCGGCGGTTACCCGGATCAGTACCACAAGGGCGACGTGATCGAGGGTCTCGAGCGTGCCGCGCAGCTCCCCGGCAAGGTTTTCCACGCGGGCACTCGCCTGGTCGACGGCAAGGTCGTCACGAACGGGGGCCGCGTGCTCTGCGCCGTCGGCCTCGGCGATTCGGTGCGCGGCGCGCGCGACGAAGGCTATCGGCTGGTCGAAGCGATCCGCTGGCCGGGCGTGCACTACCGGCGCGACATCGGCTATCGCGCTATCGGTACTGCTTCCGGATCACGAGCTTGAGACCGGACCAGGTCTCATCCACCGCGCACACCTTGATATCGACCAGCCCGAGCGGCAGCGCGAGCTCGCGGATCGTGTCCTCAGTGATGTCGGTATCGACTTTAGAAGCCTTCTTAGGCCACGAGACCCAGATGGTGCCGTCGGGCTTCAGTTTCGCGAGGGTCGCGCGCAGCTTGGTCGCGAGATCGGCGCGCTGGGTGGTGAAAACGTGCGCGAACTCGATGGCCGCGGGCGGGCGCGACACGATGGCGACGCCGTCAGGCAACGGCGCGAGGAGCCTGGCGTAGTTGGAAGGCGCGCCGGCTGTGTACAGCCGGCTGCCTGGCTTGATCCCGAGTTTCTTCGAAAGCGGCGTTCCGGAGTACCCGGCCACCGTTTATCTCTTCATCGAATCGAAGAAATCCGAGTTGGTCTTGGTGTCCTTCATCTTGTCCAACAGGAATTCCACCGCTGCGAGCTCATCCATCGGGTGCAGGAGCTTGCGCAGGATCCAGATCTTGGCGAGCTCGTCCGGCGCGGTGATCAGCTCTTCCTTGCGCGTGCCGGAGCGGTTGATGTTGAACGCCGGGAATACGCGTTTCTCGGAAATACGCCGATCGAGGTGCATCTCCGAGTTGCCGGTGCCCTTGAACTCTTCGTAGATCACGTCGTCCATCCGGCTTCCGGTGTCCACGAGACAGGTGCCGATGATCGTGAGTGAGCCGCCATTCTCCACGTTCCGCGCGGCGCC
>DATIEU010000620.1:0-5640 GCA_035455565.1 Steroidobacteraceae bacterium
AGGATGGCACGCGGCCGCCGCCCGATATCCGCATGTTCGTGCTGTATCACGACCCGGCCACGACTACATCGGTGCCCCATTCACTCGGATTGCAGAAGGGGCTGCTCGGTGTGGTGTATGCCTTCGCGGATCGCGACATGACCGCTGCCAACAACATCGTCATCGCGCATGAGCTCCTGCACACGGTGGGCGCGAGCGATAAATACGCTGCCAACGACGACCGGCCACTCTTCCCCGCCGGCTATGCCGACCCGCAACAGCAACCTCTGTATCCGCAGGCACGCGCCGAAGTGATGGCCGGCCGGCGCATGCTGAGCGAACAGGAGTGGGAAATGCCCTACGGCCTGCGCGAAGTCGTCGTGGGCCCGGAAACTGCGGCCGAGATCCACTGGATCGAGGCGCCTGAATGAGCACCGGCGTCGCGCGCGATCCGCTGCTCGCGGTCTCCTCCGTAGACGTCGACATCGCGGGCCGCCACCTCGTTGAAGGACTCACGTTTGGCGCGCATCGGGGCGAATTCATCGCGGTGCTGGGTGAGAACGGCGTCGGCAAGACACTCACGCTGCACACGCTGGCGGGGTTGCGGCCGGCGGCCGCCGGCAGCATCGTCGTGCAGGGCCAGGACCTGCGAGAGTGGCCGCGCCGCGCGCTCGCTCGCGTGCTCGGCCTGCTCACCCAGTCGAGCGAGGACCCCTTCCCTTCCACCGTGCTAGAAACCGCCTTGATCGGCCGTCATCCGCACATCGACTTCTGGCGGTGGGAGAGCGAGCATGACTACGGTACCGCGCGCCGTGCGCTCGTTGACGTCGATCTCGCGGCTCGCGAGGAGCGCACCGTGGAGACGCTCTCGGGTGGCGAGCGCCGACGGCTCGCCATCGCCACGGTCCTGACGCAGGAGCCACTGCTCTACCTGCTCGACGAGCCCACCAACCATCTGGACCCGCATCATCAGCTCGAGATCCTGCACTTGTTCCGCGCGCGCGCCGATCAGGGTGCCAGCGTGATCGCGACTCTGCACGATGCGACGCTCGCGGCGCGTTTCGCCGACCAGGTGCTGTTGCTCTTTGGTGGCGGCGCATGGGTCTACGGCTCGAGCGCGTCCATGCTGGACACGACACACCTGACGCGGCTTTACCGCACGTCGATCCACGAACTCGAATTCCGCGGCCGGCGCGTGTTCGTCAGCGAGTAGGAAATCAGGCAGAGTAACGTCGGTCGCTACAGGGAGTTGCCGCGTTGAACACCGAGACCCGGGTTTCCTCAGCCATTCTCGGCGGCGCCGTCGCAATAGGGCTCGCGGTGGGTGGCTATTTCATCGGGCACGGTTTGCTCAAGGCGCGCTCGAGCGAACGCTTCGTGACGGTCAAGGGGCTTGCGGAACGCGAAGTGAAGGCCGATCTCGCCATCTGGCCGCTGGTGTTCGCCGTGACGGCGGACGATCTCGTCACCCTGCAGGCACGCGCCGACGACGGCGCCCGCAAGATCCGCGCCTTTCTCGAGCGCGACTTCAAGGACGAGCCCGTGAGCGCCTCCGCGCCACGCGTGCAGGATCGCGAAGCGCAGGGCGTGATGCGCGACCGGGCCAACCTGAGCCGCTACGTGGCGGAGGTCACCGTCACGCTACGCACGTCGCGCGTGGATGCGGTCAAGGCGGCGCTAGAGGGCTCGGGCGAGCTGGTCAAGCAGGGCGTCGCCATCGTGCAGAACTACGAGGCGCGTACCGACTATCTCTTCACGCAGCTCGATGAGATCAAGCCCGAAATGATCGCAACCGCCACCAAGGACGCCCGGCACGCCGCGGAGCAGTTTGCTTCGGACTCGGGCAGCAAGGTCGGTGCGATCCGGCACGCGCAGCAGGGCTATTTCACGATCGAGGACCGCGACCCGTTCTCGCCGGAGTTCAAGAAGGTCCGGGTCGTGACGACGGTCGAGTTCTTTCTCCTCGATCAGTAACCCAGCGCGCGCAGGATCGGCTCGTGCAACCGCCCGTTGGTGGCGAGCACGCTCGTCGTTTCGAGTGACACGGGCTGGCCCTCGAGGTCGGTGAAGCGACCACCGGCTGCCTCGACGATCGCCGCCAGCGCCGCGATGTCCAGGATATTGACGTCGGTCTCGATGACGGCTTCGATCTTGCCGGCCGCGAGCAGGTGATAGTGCAGGAAGTCGCCATAGCCGCGGATGCGATCCAGACCACCGACGATCGCGCCGAGCGCGGACCACCGCGGGCCGAGGGCGAGCGCCTTGATGTTGCCGGTGGAGAGCGTCGCCTGCTCGAAGCGATCGATCGCACTTACTTTGATGCGCTCACCGTCGAGCCACGCGCCCTGCCCTTTTTCCGCGTACGCAAGTTCGCCGTACTCCGAAGCACTCGAGACCCCCAGGATCAGCTCGCCGCGATGCATCAGGGCGATCTGCGTCGAGAACATCGGGTACTCGCGCACGTAGGCCTTGGTGCCGTCGATTGGGTCGACCAGCCAGAGATATTCCGCGTCGCGCTGGCGTGAGCCGGTTTCCTCTCCGTAGAAACCGTGATCGGGAAAGCGCGTTTCGAGCACCGCACGGATGGCCTGCTCCGCTTCGACGTCCGCGATCGTGACCGGTGACTTGTCCGCCTTTTCCCGCACCTGGATGTTGCCGCGATACAGGCGCTGGATGATCGCCGTGGCGGCTTCGGCCGCCTCGAGTGCGGCGCTCAGGAATTGCGAGCTCATGGGCTGATCGTACCGAGTCGCGCGCGCCTGATGCCACTCGCGCTTGACACCCACGGGTACGCTCCCTAGGCTGCCGCTCCACTGTCAGGTGCACGGGAAGCCGGTGCGTTCGCTTTGAACAATGCCGGCGCTGCCCCCGCAACGGTGATCGAGTACCCGCCCGCATCATGACGCCACTGCGCAGCGAGCCACACGGCTCTACGCGTGGGAAGGCGATGCCGGCGAGCCTGCAGATTGAGGCGACTCGTAAGCCCGGAGACCGGCCTGCCAGCCATGAACCAGCTTCGCGGCGGGCGAGTCTCTGGGCCACCCCCACCCTCCGCGTGGCTGGCGCTCAACTTCAGCACCATGCGGGCGAGCATGGGGGAGTTCACGCCGTGTCCAAAATCGTTCGCAGCGCTGCGAGTCTCGCGGCCCTGCTCAGCCTGCCGCTGGCCGCCGCCGAGCCGCCGCTCGGCAACACCGTCGTCACCGCCACGCGCACCGAGACCGTGGTGGACGAGGTGCTCGCGCCCGTGATCGTCATCACGCGCGAGGAGCTCGAACGCTCGCTGGCACCCGATGTGGCGAGCCTGTTGCAGTTTCATGCCGGCATCGACATTGGTCGCAACGGCGGTCCGGGCCAAGCCACTTCGATATTCATCCGCGGCACCGACAGCAACCACGCAACCGTGCTGGTGGATGGCGTGCGCGTCAATCCGGGGACCATCGGCGGAGCATCGATCCAGAACATTGCGCCCGAAACCATCGAGCGCATCGAGATCGTCAAGGGTCCCCGCTCGACGCTCTACGGCACCGACGCGATCGGTGGCGTCATCAATCTCATTACGCGCTCGTACCCCGACAATGGCTTCGATGCCGCCACGGGCTACGGCCGCTACGACACGTTCCTGGCTACCGCAAGCGGCGGCTTCGGTGGCGAGGCGAGCCAAGTCGCCTTCAGCGCCAACTGGCTCGAGAGCGCTGGCTTTCCGGCGCGCACCTTCGATGGCACCGATCGCGGCTATGACAACACCTCCTTCACTGTGAAGGGCCGCACACAACTCGGCGCAGTCAGGCTCGGCGCACGCTACTGGCAGGCGTCGGGCACGTCGGAGTACTCGGACTTTCTCCTCACGCCGGTCGACCAGGACTTCGAGAACCGCATGGCCGCGCTCGACGCCACGTTTGCACCGACGGAGCGCTGGAGCTCGCGGGTGACCGTGAGCCACATCGAGGACGAGATCGAGCAGAACCAGGCCGACTTCCTCGGCAACTTCGCGCGCGTGCGCACGCGACGCAATGCCGCCGACTGGCAGAACGACGTGCATGTCGGCGAGCACCAGCTAGTCACCGCCGGCGCGCTCCTCACGCAGGAAGAAACGATTTCCACGGAGAGCTTTGCGCCTTTCGATGAAGACACGGATACCGCGATGGTGTTCGCACAGGATCGCATCGACTTCGGGCGCCACGACGTGCTGCTGGCTGCGGCGTACCTCGATCACGAGACGTTCGGCGAAGAGACCACCTGGAACGCCGAGTACGGCATCGACGTAACCGTGGGCCTGCGCCTCATCGCGGCGGCTGGTACCGGGTTCCGGGCGCCGGACAGCACCGATCGTTTTGGTTTCGGTGGCAATCCCGCGCTCGACCCGGAGCATTCGCGCAACTACGAGTTGAGCCTCGTGCAGCGCTTCGGCGAGCGCCAGCAATTGCGCCTGAGCGCGTTTCGTAACGAGATCGAGGATCTGATCGTGTTCGTGGTCACGGATCCCGTGACGTTCGAAGGCCAGAACCAGAACGTGGAGCGCGCGCGCATCGATGGCGTCGAGCTCGCATATGAGTACGACGCGCCTACCTGGCGGCTGCGCGCCGAAGCCATCGCCCAGGATCCGCGCAATCTCACCACGGACGAGAAGCTCCTGCGCCGCGCGAGCGAAAGCCTGACGCTCGCCTTCGCCAAGGCGCTGGGCGCGCACGAGCTGGGGTTCGACGTGCTGCTGAGCGGCGAGCGTGAGGACTTCGGCACGCTTGAGCAGATCGAGCTCGAGGGCTACGCGCTCGTCAACCTCTACGCGCGTTTTGCGCTGATGCGCGGCCTGTCCTTGCAGGTGCGGCTCGAGAACGCCTTCGACGAGCAGTATGAGCTCGCCTCGACCTACAATACGCCCGACCGCAGCGTGTTCCTCGCGCTGAGATATGAAGTGAAGTAACTGGCCGGGCTGTATGGGTCATCGCCTCAGCAAGATCTACACGCGCACCGGAGACGACGGCACGACCGGACTCGGTGACGGCTCGCGCACGCTGAAGGATGAGCCGCGCGTCGAGGCCTATGGGACGGTGGATGAGCTCAACAGCGCCATCGGCCTCGTGCTCGCGGTTCCCCGCTTGCCGAAAGCCGTTCGGGACTGCCTCACCGAAGTCCAGCATGACCTGTTCGATCTCGGAGGCGAGCTCTGCATCCCCGGTCATCGCGCCATCACCGACGAGTTCGTGACGCGCCTCGAGAACGCATTGGACGGCTTCAACAAGCCGCTGCCGCCGTTGCGCGAGTTCATCCTTCCCGGTGGCGGCCCTGCGGCTGCCGCCTGTCATCTCGCTCGCACCATCTGTCGACGTGCCGAGCGGCGCGTGTGCACGCTCACACGCAGCGAGCCGGTGGCACCCGAAGTGTCGAAGTACCTCAACCGATTGTCGGACCTGCTGTTCGTGCTGGCGCGGGTGCTCGCACGTCACGAGCGCGGCAGCGAAGTCCTGTGGAAGCGCGGCCGGGGCGCGCAACCGAACAAGCCAGCGACCTCACGCGCTCGCAAGCCCCGCAAGCGCTGAAGGGGCCACGGCGCGGCGTCAACCGAGCCCGAGCCGTTCGAGCAACTCCCACACCACGGGCACCAGCGCGCAGCCTGCAGCGAGCAGCAGCACCGCGAGCACGAAGCAGACGGTCGCCACG